>JAIOQF010000027.1 GCA_021413535.1 Verrucomicrobiota bacterium | reverse complement strand
CCCAGTTCCGCCTACGATAGTGTGCGCAACTTCGCCTCGACCAAGCTCAAACGCCCGATTTTCACCCGCAACCTGGCCGTTCGGCGTTGATTTGATTCCATGCCCATCATGCAATTGCAAAACTCCCGTTCCAAAGCCGTCAGCTCGGGTTTCACACTGATTGAACTGATGGTAGCGATGGCGATCACGGTCCTGATTCTGACTGTCCTGATCAGCATCATCAGCGTGGGCACGGATGCCTTGACGCGCAGCACTTCCAAGATCCGTGCAGCCCGCCAGGCGAAGGTGTTCATTGACACCATGGCCAAGGATTTCGAATCGCTGGTGACCCGGCCCGGCAACAACTTCGAATGGCTGCACGGTGAAATCGATGCCGCCGCCAACCTGCCGAAAGTGACCCGCAACCAGGCAGGCCAATCGAAGGCCGCCGCCCTGACCTTCATGACCGCCGCCACCGACCGCTATCTCGGCCAGATCGGCGGACCGAGCGATGGTGGCGGCGACGTTTCCTGCGTCTCTTACCGGCTGCGTTATCAGGATCCGATTGTTGGCGGCACGACGCAGGACACATCGACCTTTGTGCTCTACCGCCTGCTGGTGGATCCGAATGAAACCTTCCAGAAACTGCTTGGACAGAATGATTTGAAGGCGGCGTTCCAGCCGTTCGTCGACCGAAGCACCGAGCGCCAGAACTTCATTTGTGAGAACGTGCACCAGTTCACGATCACATTGCTTGTGGAGATCATGCGCGAGGAGCCTGCAGGTTCCGGCACCATGGTGCCGCGCACGGTGCGGGTCACCCTTTCCAGTGATGCGCCGGGCAGCAAAATGGTTGTCACGGGATCGGGCCTGCAAACCAATCAAACCATTTGCAACGTGACCGGTGTCACGCCGGGGCAACTCGCGGCCGGCCGCCTGCGTGCGGTTGAGATCAGCATTTCGGTGCTCTCGGATGCAGCCATCGTGCGCCGGAATGCGGTCGACGGCCTGTCCAATATGGACTATTCCAGTAACGCCTTCCACTACTCAAGGGTGGTGAAGGTGCCGGAACTTTGATCGGTTCCGCCCCCCTGCCCTTTTTCCGCCGGTCTGTCGGCATCGTGCCAATCCCGGCTCAATTGTCTTATCAAAGGATCACGGGTTCTTGCCTGCGAGATGCGTTTTGGACTTAGTAAACGTCGAATTGGGCCGAAAAAGTGTGCCGCTAATAAAATACCCCGCGCGCGACGAGTTTGTATTCGGGGCTGAAGGAAAGGAGCGTCATGCCATTGATGAGGCAGGCCATGATCAGCGCACCAAATAAGAAGACGGCCACAGCATATGATAGCCCGCAAAGGCTCGCTGAGCAGAGGCATTCCGAGCTTCTACCTCAATGTGCAATCAAGGAGCAAGACCGCTAAACGCGGCAAAGGTGAAGTGTATCAAGTGCGATTCTTCAATCGGTATACTGGACGATTCAGTGGTGCTCAAAAACTAGATCGCAGCTACCGCATCTTTCTTTTTTTCTGGATTTCAAACCGGGACAGAGATTGATGCAGATGACTCAAACCTAGCCTTCATCTGGCCCGCCTAAAATTCGCCCGTATTTTATTGCTTTAGCGATGGCTTTGGTGTCCATCAATCCCTCACTCGGCATCGGGTAGGACATGGTTTTTGGCACCGCCACGGGAAGTGGCAGCAACGCCTTAACCGGCATAGGTCTTTTGGCAGGTGGCTTTTTGCTCACGGTTGAATAATACCAGCAGAATGCTATCACACCATAGTTACAAAAAGGCAGTGATAGTTGGGAACTCGCCGACACCGGCCCACCCATTTCAAAAGTCTATCGCCCCATGCTGGCTAAAAGGAAAGGTCATGGACACTGCCGCAATCTTTTAGGCCGCAGCCAGCGTTAGAGATAGCACCACGGCTAAACAGTCGCGGTGGAATGGGTTTGGCCGGCGGAAATTCCCACCAATGGCGCGGGACCTCGATTCGACAAGCGCCCAAGAAGTGTCCAAGCATCAAAAATCTTCACTTCAAATCCACATCACCACCACATTCATAACTCATTGACTATAAATTGGTGCCAACGGCGGGACTCGAACCCGCACGGGAGAACTCCCAACAGATTTTAAGTCTGCGGTAGTAATTGATTTAACGGTATAAAACTGACTAGTCCGCTTATTTTCCGCTTATTTCGCTTGATTTCGCACCTGTGCGTGATGATACTCAAACCATGCCTCGCGTGAAGAAAACCAGCCGTCGCCCGCTTGCTCGTCAGCGGCTTGCTGGGGTTACCGTGACCGTCCAGCGAACCAAGAAATCCGGCTACGAAGCCTGCGTCATCATGCGGCGGGACGGGAAGCGGTTACGAGAACGCTACCTCCACACAATCGACGAGGCCGAGGCTTTGGCTGAGAAATGGTGCATAGAAACCGGCAACACCGGCGCACAGGCCGCAGCCTCGTTTACAGATTCCCATAAACGTTACCTGATCGACGCGGAGAGTTCGTTGGCAAAATACGGCAAGACGCTCAAGGACGCGCTGGCGTTCTATCTCACCCATCTGCAAACGACCCATAGCAGCAAGCCCATTCACGAAGCCGTGGATGCTCTGCTGCTACATCGGCAGAGGAAGGGCAAGAGCGAACGCTATCAATATGATCTTCGCCTGAAGCTGGAGAGCTTGGAGACACGCTTTCCTGAACGCATGATTGGTGAGATTACGGCAGCGGAGGTCGAGGCATGGCTGGACTCACTCACCGTCGCACCCGTCACCTACAACAATTTCCGCCGCGTGCTTCACGTCCTGTGGGCGTTTGCATTAGACAAACAGTGGGTGCGCGAGAACGTCGTGAGCCGCATCGAATTGAAGACTGTCAGAGCGCAGCGTCCGGGCATCCTGACAGTGGCTCAGGCTCGTGCCTTGCTGAACGCTTCCGACCCCGCCATCCTGCCATACTTTGCCATCGCGCTATTTGGCGGAGTTCGGGATGCTGAATTGAAGCGACTCGACTGGAGGGACGTCCAGTTTCTCACAGGCTACATCCGTATTGATGCAAGCGTCAGTAAGACAGGGCGCGAGCGACTGGTGCCGATAACGGACAATTTGAAAGAATGGCTACACCCCGTCGCCAAACCAAGGGGCCCCATTACGCCGGACAACTGGCGCGCCTTGATTTTCAAGGCGCGGAAGACGGCAAAGATCATGGATTGGCCGCATGATGCCACCCGCCACAGCTTTGGCACCTACGAGATGGCACGAACAAAAGACATCGGACATGTTTCGGAGGTCATGGGGAACTCCCCAGCCATTTGCCAGCGGCATTACAAGGCCGCTGTCCCCTTTGAGCAGGGGGACGAATACTTTGCCATAAATCCGACCACGGAGAGCAACATCGTGCTTCTGGCTGGCACTGCCGCCGCTTGATGCTTCGCTCGTATGCGCATTGTTGCGTTTTCCCCGGCCTCGTAGCACCATGCTTGCATGAATGCCCTTCCGACTGCGGAACCAGTCGTGAGCACTGACGCAAAGCCTGAGTCAAAACTCTCGCCGATCTATTATGCCATGAAGAATGCTGGGAAGCTCCCTACGCATGGGAAAACACAGCAAAATGATGCATGGCATACCTTTGTCTCAAAAGCATTGAGGGCACTACCGACCTCCACCAAGCCTGATGGCATAGATAAGTCCCGATTGCTGGACGGCTTCAACAATCCGCAACAAGGATTGATTGGCTGGCTGGCATTGGCGGAGAAATGCTTTACACAAAAACCAAGGCTGGCTTCAGATGTGCCGCCACTTCATGCCTTCCCTGGGGAAGACTTTCTTCAGTTGTTACTGAATCTCATCGAGCGCCATGCCGATCTTGCCGGGCGGAAGCAACGAAAAGATCCGGGTTGGATTTGGGACGCGCTCAAAGGCATGATCCGCAAACACGGACGATTGCTAAAGCAGTGCAAGCCGGACAAGGCCATTGAGAGATTCGGCAAGGCGCTGATTCGCCAGTCGATCCCCGATGAAATAGCAAACCTCCCGCTTATATCAGTCAACACTTCAGGCCAGATATGTCTATCGCCCAACGATGAAAAGACCGTAAAACAAGCTCTTGCGGGGAAACACGTGAGCGGCGCGGACATGACTCTAATGCGCTCACTGACCACGAAAGATTTCAATCCGCCTGACCTCGAACCAGGGCTGGCAACTAGCGAGCGGAGAAGAAAATGGAGGCAGTTTGTTGCTGAAGCCGCAGCACTAGATTTGAGGGTGCAAAAACTGCGATGGCGTCTCCTTGTGAACCTCGACAACGTATGGGCGCTGGAGTCGTGGATAAGGGCGCTTGGAAATAAGAGTTTGAGCGGCGAATTAAATAATCGCCGTTCATGGGCTTGGTTGCTACCCGCGAGCGACCACGAAAAGATCATCAGGCGATCACATGAGCGGGAAAAGAAACGACGCCAGAGGAAGAAATACCTCCGCCAAACAGGGACAGACGAAACCTAGGACAAACGGCGTCATCCTTCGCAAGCCGCTGAACATGGCACCTTTTGCCGGGCCATCTTGAGCGCAGAACAGGGACATCGCTCTCTCACGAGCGCAATAAAGTCGCGCTTTGCGGGCTGCGCAGAGATTATTAGCCATGCACTCTGCTACGCAATCCCTACTCACTAAACCCGAAGCCGCCCGCCAGTTGCGGGTATGCGTCCGAACGCTTGAAAACCTCATGCGCGAACGTCGCCTGAGTTACATCAAGATTGGACGCGCGCGCCGCTTCGAGCCATCCGAAATTCAACGCTTCAAGAGGTCTTTCACCGTAGAGGCCGTCAGCTAAACAAAAACCGCGTCCCGTTGCCGGAAGCGCGGTCTTGCTGAGTGGAATCGGCGGGAATATGCCACGGCATTCTTAGGGCGCAACAACTTGCGTCATGTCCGATAACTATTTTCAGTTTCCCATCTCCGCTCTCAGCTATGGTATGCATCTAGGTCGTTGGAACGACGTTCTCTACCTCGCCTGCCTTCATTACGGGCGCTCCGTGTGTGAGAATGATCCTGATGATTTAGTCACAGAAACGATCATCGAAGACTATCTGAGCGAACCGTCGCGGCCCACATGCGATGATACCGATCAAGATGAGCGTGCTCTCGTCGTTGGATTTGCCAGGCTCAACATTAATGCGACAAGCGGAACGATCAAATGCCGACTCGAAGAGGCGCGCAATGTTCAAACCTATTGCGATTCCGCCCCATATCCCACCGTCCGAATCCGCACCGATCTGTGGTGGAAGACATTCACGCCGCAGAATAAAGAAAATCCTCTTTCCTTCCGGGAGTTCGCAGTCCTCTGTGCCGTCTATGCCGCAATCGGGGCGAAGCCCTTCGTCAAGGCAACGCACTTGATGCTGCGACGCTACGCAGCCGGATACCCCAGCGAGGAGGCATTCCAAAAGGCACCTAAGCCGATGAGGCAAAACAGCCTATGGCTCACTCCAAAGATGCTGCGCCGGACACTTGATGCTTTGGAGACCAACCAGTTCTTTGCAAAGTTCACGTTCAACCGGGGCGAATGCTTTTACACGAACAAGATGGACAAGGGCAAGCTCATTGCTGCGGTCACGGGTCGAAAGCTGCGGAAGCTCGAAACTCTGTCTCAGAGCCGGGTCAAGGACGCTGCTGGTTCTGCTGAGATTCTGCGCAGACGTGCCGTTGCCCTCTCTGCCAGTAAAATCGTTCCTGCAAAATAACCCCCCCGCCGACACGCACAGCGTGGCGGTGTGTGTGTCTTTTTATGAAAAGGTCTTTCTCTTGAAAGTCTTTCTCTTAAGAGTCATTCTTTAGACGTTGCCCTGAACTTGCCCTAATCTTGCCTCTGCCCTGGACTCGGTTGTTTCCCACACGAAGAACCGCTAGAAAACGGGCGACCTCCGGGCAACGTCTAAAAAGCCACCGCTTTCTTGCTCCTTGTGTCCTCGCATATTTCTGTTAATCGGGAGATTCATGTGCTCCATGAACTTGCCATACTCCCTCCTCATCCATCTATCGGATTTCCATCCATGCCATCACCAGAGCACCAGAATCAAGCCTGTGACCCAGCCTAGTATATGAATTGGCAGCAAGCTCTCTTTGTCGGATTCTGCGGTGCCATTGTTGGTGTCATTTCCACTAAGTTTTTTGTGTGGCGTCAGGAGATTCGTCTGGCTCGCCACAAGTTTGCTTGCGCTCTGTTCCGGCTCGACCATGCCCTCAGCCCCCATCACCGCAAACCTGGCGACATCTACGCCACCTTCACTGAACTTATGGTATTCGAGATTTACGAATTGGGCATGGCCTACGTCATGATTCTTCCTCGATGGTCTCGCGGTGAGCCGAGAGCAAAGATCGGTTATTTGCTCGGCCTCATGGAGGTCATCGAAGAGGACGTTCGGCATACGATTGCTGCCCGCTCCCTGCCGTCCTTTGAGAACGCCACCCGTTATACCAATGAACTTTTCATCTTGCTTGGCTACAAGAGCCGATAACGCCATGACC
>JAIOQF010000139.1 GCA_021413535.1 Verrucomicrobiota bacterium | reverse complement strand
GGCTGCGAACCCGGTATTGCGCGGGCGATCCTCCCGCGCTGCTTCGGTCATTTCGAGCGCGGCGCGCTGGCCCGCGGACATGCGCGAAGTATCGAGGACGACTTTGGCATCGGGTGGTGTTTCGGTGGATTTCATAAAGTGATGGGGTGGTTGGTTTACTCAAAAAGTTTTCGGAATGGCGGGAAGCCAGTGCCGAGCATCATGGCGAGTTCAATATCGACTGCGCTGGCAGCGACATGTTCGTCCAGGCAGCGTTGGGCTTCATCGCGCATGAGTCCGCTGAGGCGCGTGACAATCGCTGTGCGATCAGGTTCGTGGAAAGCAGGAGTGAGGTATTTCAGCACTGCTGGATTCGGCGACGCCACTGATTTGTTATGGAGATAGAATCCCTGGCCGTTTTTGCGACCGAGCATTCCGGCGGAGACTAGTGTCGCGAGCAGGGTGGTGTTGGGTAGGCGACCGGGGAAGGCGCGGTTCATCGTCGCTGCCACATGCTGGGCCACATCGAATCCAATTTCGTCCAGCAGACGCAAGGGGCCCATCGGCATTCCGAATTCGGTCATCGCATCGTCGATGCGCCACGCGTCGTGCATCGTTTCAGCCAGCGACACCGCGCCGATCAAGTAGGGCATGAGGATGCGGTTGACTACGAAGCCGGGACTGTCCTGCACCAATACTGGTGTCTTGCCGATGCTCTGAACAAAACGAAGCGCCGTTGCGGTCGCCTCGGGGGAAGTGCGCGCGTGGGTGACAATCTCCACCAGCGGCATGATGTGGGCGGGGTTGAAAAAATGGAGGCCGAGCACGCGTTCCGGATGCGGAATGTTCGCGGCCATTTCCGCGACGGACAAGGCAGAGGTGTTGGTGGCGAGAATGGTGTGCGAGCTGGTGCGCGATGCGAGATCGGCCAGTAGACGCTTCTTGGTTTTCATTTCCTCGATTATGGCTTCGATCACTAGATCCATTCTTTGGAGCGGCACCCCTTCGTGAGTTGGTGAAATACGCTCCCGAACATCACGCGCTTCCTTGCGGGACAGCGCGTGTCGTTTGACGCCTTCGGCCAGGAAACTCTCGATGCGTCCCAGGCCAAGTGCGACCAGATCCGGGGTCGAGTCTGCGAGGGTGACGCGCACGCCCTTGGTCGCCAGGGCATAAGCGATCCCGCTACCCATGACTCCGGCACCGATGACGGCTGCGTTGACCACGGGTCGCGCAGCGACATTGGCCAGTGTGGCTGGAAGCTTGTGAGATGCGGATTCCTTGCGGAGAAAGGCACCGATGAAACTGCGCGACATGGAAGAGTCGGCCAGCGTGGTGATGGCTTCTTGTTCGAGCGCGAGGGATTTTTCAAAGGACCGCGAAGCACCGTGCGTGATGACATCCACCGCGACGGCTGGCGCAGCGGGCATGGTCTTCATCCAGGGGAATTTCGCGAACAATGTGGCTTTGACTTTGAAGCGAAGCAGTTGCGGCAGCGGCCAGAGCTGGGTGAAATGAAAATGATGATGGCGCACGTTCGTCGTTCGCAGGGCGAACTTACGCGCGAGGGTGTCTAGATGCTCGCGCGCTGTCACTTCGTGAATGAGTCCGGCGCGCTTCGCTGCGGTGGCTTTTAATATTTTTCCGCGCACGATTAGATCCAGCGCATTTGGTAAACCAATCAAACGTGGCAAGCGAGTGCTGCCGCCCCAGCCTGGAATAAGACCAAGCTGCGTTTCCGGCAATCCGATCTTGGTGAAGTCGCTGTCACTGGCGACGCGCCAGTCGCAGGCTAGAGCCAATTCAAAACCGCCGCCAAGGCACGCGCCATGAATCGCGGCAACTTTTGGGATGCGCAGCGTCTCCAGATGAGTGAACACATCCTGCCCGAGCACGAGAAGTTCCTTCATCCGGTTGGGAGCCAGTTTTTGCACGGCATGCAAATCCGCGCCAGCGATGAAGATCCGTTCCTTGGCACTGCGGATGACGAGCGCGCGCACGGAGCTGTCGTGATGCAGTTCTTCGATGTGACAGTCGAGTTCATCCAGCGTGTCGAAGTTCCAAATGTTCG
>JAIOQF010000002.1 GCA_021413535.1 Verrucomicrobiota bacterium | reverse complement strand
CTGGGCCTCGGCCATGAGTTTTTTTGCGGTGATCTTTTCCCGCACGGCGATCTGGGCCAGTGCGCGTTGAATCTGCTCGTCGCGCACGGGGAGATTTTCCTTCTTCGCGATTTCACCGAGAATGAAATTCACCTTCACACCCTGACGCGCCTGCTGGGTGGCGGCGCTGACGATTTGTTCCTGGGCGCCCATGATGGCTTCTTGCGCCATGCCCTGGCGCATCGCGTTCATGGCGATATCATTGGTGCGGCGCTGGGTTTCGCGATGCACCACATCCTGCGGTAGTTCAAACTCAAGTTTCTCCGCCAAATGCGCGATGACCTGGTTCGTCAACACATTGTCGCGCGACTGCTCGCGACGACGAGTGACGCCTTGGCGCACTTCCTCGCGGAGCTTTTCGAGCGTCCAATCGGGGTTAATTTTCTTCGCGAAATCCTCATCCAACGCGGGAATCTGCGCTTCCTTTACGGCGTCGACCTTCACAGCCATGACGACAGATTTTCCGCGCAGGGCTTCGAAGGTAAAATCCTCCGGGATTACAACGCTGACATCGCGCGCTTCATCTTTTTTGATGCCGTTGAGCGCTGCGAAAAATCCGGGCAGAAACTTCTCATCGGAAGCAAGCTCAAACCAGTTGCCGTCGATCTTTTTAAGAAATGCCGGTGCATCTGGATATGTCTCGGCGACCGGTGTGCCGTCTACCGAGCCGACGCTATGCAGCACGACAAAATCGCCCGTCTGCGCACCGCGCTCGACGTCGAGGAATGTCTTGTGATGTTCGCGCAGATGGAGCAGTTCATGCTCGACGTCGTCATCAGTCACCTCGACTCGCGGAAGCTTGACCGGGATGCCTTTGTATTCCGGAAGCTCAAACTTGGGCGCGGTGCTCACATTGAGCGAGAATGAGAAGCTGCTATCCGCGTGAAGCGACTGTTCATTCACCCCGAGCACGCTGAGGATGTCCACATCGTCGCGCTTCACCGCCTCCTGGTAGCCGCGGCGCACGAGGGCTTCTTCAAGCTCGCCCTTGATTTCACTTTCATAACGCTTCTCGACGACCGCACGCGGGGCCTTGCCGGGGCGGAAGCCGGGGAGCTTTGCCTGGCGTGCAATGGTGTTAACGACCCGTTCGCGCTCCTGACCGACAACGTCGGGTGGGATGTCTACGCGGATCACGGCGCGGCAGTTCGGCTGGGTTTCAAGTGTGATGTTCATGGTAAAAAATGAGTTCGTGGGATGAACCGGGCCGCAGGCTGCGGCAAGGGGGCGGAGAAGCTATACTGGAAGCGCCCGTTGGCAAATACGGAGTGCAATGATTGCCCAAATCAAAAATGATGTCAGGGTGCGCGATGAAGCTGCCGCAGCGCATCGAACTCTGGCTGCTCCTCGCCGTGATCGCGGCGGGGCTCATCATCGTGTTTGCTTCGCACCACCGCGACGATGAGCCGGCTCAAGCTTCTCAATCATCCGATGACGCGCCCCTGATGTTGCACCGTTGCAGCATCGAGCGCGACCAAGAAAATGCCCGGCTCGAAATCGAGCTGCGGGTGCAAAATGTTGGAGCGGATAAGTTGGTGCTCCAGACTCCCAAAGTGAAACTGCTCGCTGCGAATGACCGCGAAATACCCGGTTTTTTTCTTCCATTTGAACCACTGCCTGAAGTTCCCGCCAAAGCCACACAGGACGTGCAGCTTCGTTACTGGCTGGAGGCTGCCGATCTTAAGGGCGTATTGAATCTCGATGTGGAAGGCCATCGCATCGAAGTGAAAGGCGCGAAGAAACTTGCCTTGAATTCGCTGACGAATGCGGAGAAGAAAATTTTCAAACCGGGGGAGTGGTGATGACCGCAGAACATCTTCTCATCGACGTCGGCAACGGCCGGACGAAGTTCGGACTCGCGACGCGCAACGAGATTCTTCAGCAGCGTGATGCGCCCACGCCATCTTTAGGATCGGATAGTCTACGAGCACTGCTTAAGGATTGGAATTACGATCACATCACCTGTTCTTCAGTCGTTCCGCAGGTGACGGAAATCCTGCGTGCGTTCTTCGGTGTAAAGCTGCTCGTGCTGCGGCACGATGTAAAAATGGGCATTGGCGTCAAGTATCCGAAGCCAGAGACCATCGGCCCGGACCGGCTGGCGAATGCCGTGGCGCTGGCGCAGATCTACGGCGCACCAGGCATCGTGATCGATTTCGGCACGGCGGTAACGTTTGATATCGTGGACGCGGACGCATGCTATGTCGGTGGCGTCATCGCACCGGGACTGCGTTTGATGACGGATTATCTTCACGAGCGCACTGCGCTGCTCCCACGAGTAGAACTTTCCGAGCCGCTGTCCGTCATTGGCAAATCCACCGAACAGGCCATCCTCGCGGGCGCAGCCATCGGCTACCGCGGCATGATTCACGGCTTGCTCAACGCGTTGAAAAAGGAGCTGGGTAATCCTGCGCGACTTCGGGTGATCGCCACTGGTGGTGATGCAGCCTGGATCGCGTCGGGGATTCCGGAAATCGAATCAGTGGATGCGGATTTGACCTTGCAAGGACTGCGGCTCGTGGGCAACCTGCACGCCCTCGCATGAATACCATTTCCTCTGATCCCATCGCACCGCTCGCCGTCGGCGTGGATTTCGGCGGCACTTTTGTCAAAATTGGCGTCTGTCGTGGTGCCGAACTTTTGGAAACGATGGCACCGATTCCGACGGCGGATCATCCCGGGCCGGAGGCCTTGATTCACGCGATGGCGGAATGCATCGCCGACTTGCGCGTCCGTCATCCGAATATCAAAGCCGTGGGTGTGGGTGTGCCTGGGCTGGTGGACTATGACTGCGGCTTTGTCCATGTGCTGACCAATGTTCCCGGCTGGAAACAGATTCCGTTGCGCGAGATTTTATCCAGTCAGACCGGGCTGCCGGTGACGGTGGAGAATGACGCCAACGCCATGACTTACGCGGAGTGGCGATACGGCGCGGGGCGTGGATTAAAAAATGTGATTGGTCTGACCCTCGGCACCGGAGTCGGCGGAGGCATGGTGCTCGATGGCAAGATGTATCGCGGCAGCCAGTTCAGCGCGGGCGAGATCGGGCAGATGAGCATTCATTACGACGGCGTGAGCGGCCACTACGGCAACCTCGGAGCCTTGGAAAAATACATTGGCAATCAGCAGATCGCGGAGCACGCGCAACGACGTTATGCGCAAGCGCGCCGGCACAAGGAAATCGAAGACTGCGCGCCGAAGGACATCGCTGCTGCTGCGCAGGCCGGTGACGATGTTGCCCGAAAGATCTGGGGCGAAGTGGCCGATTGGCTTGGCACCGCGCTGGCGAGCATTGCGTGGCTGTTAAATCCAGATGCCTTCGTGATCGGCGGTGGCGTAGCCCAGGCTGGCGCACTTTTGTTTGAGCCGCTGGAACAGCGCGTGAAGTCCATGTTGTCCGAAGTGGTCTCGGGATCGCTAAAAATATTACCTGCGAAGTTTAACAACGAAGCCGGCATCATCGGCAACGCCGCACTGGCGGGTGATTCGCAAGCCGCTTGATGACATCGCAAATTTCCTTTCATGCCACCTCCTTCACCAGCTCTGACCATTGCCGGACGCCAGTTCCGCTCGCGCCTCATGCTCGGCACGGGAAAATTCTCCTCTGGTGAATCCATGCGCGACGCGCTGGAAGCGAGTGGTTGCGAAATCGTCACCGTCGCTCTACGTCGCGCCGATTTGTCCGGCAAGAAAGACCCGTTCGCGAACATTCTCGAATTCATTTCCAGCGATCGCTATCTGCTGCTGCCTAATACCAGCGGGGCGATGAATGCGGAAGAAGCCGTGCGCCTTGCGCGTCTTGCTGTCGCCGCCGGATTGCCGAACTGGGTGAAATTAGAAATCCATCCTGATCCACGTTACTTGCTGCCGGATCCAATCGAGACGCTCAAAGCCGCAGAGATTCTCGTAAAGGAAGGATTCATCGTGCTGCCTTACATCAACGCTGATCCAGTGCTCGCGAAACGCTTGCAAGATGTGGGCACTGCAACGGTCATGCCGCTCGGTTCGCCGATTGGTTCGCATCAAGGGATTACCACACGGAAGCAAATCGAGATCATCATCGAGCAGGCGACGGTTCCCGTGGTAGTGGATGCTGGCATCGGCGCGCCAAGCCATGCGGCGGAAGCATTGGAAATGGGCGCGGACGCCGTGCTGGTGAACACAGCCATCGCCATCGCCAGCGATCCCGTGCGAATGGCGCAAGCTTTCAAAGCCGCCGTGGAAGCGGGCCGCATCGCGTATGAACTCGGCATCGCCGATGTGAGTGATCTGGCATCACCAACCAGTCCGCTGGCGGCGTTTTTTGGGGGAGGCTGATTAAATAGGAGCGCGTGTGTCACAGACCACTCGCTGTATTTAATTCAATGAAGCGGGCAGGCTTTGCCATGCACGCGCTCCAGTTCACTCGTTCCCCGGAAAGGGATTTGCTCTCAGGCGCAATTTGGCTTCGGTCTCGATGGAGGTTTTTGCAGACGATGATGATTCTCCGTCGAAGTGCAGCATCGTGAAAACTGCCGCCAGCACCGCGAGCATCGTCAGAGATATCCACCCTAGAGTTTTGAATTGAACACGTCCCGATTCCAATTCGCGCAGAATAGCCGCCACGCGAAGCCTCAGCCGCGAGGGGGAAACACCCAGAAATGCCGTGGGAGTGACCGAACGACCGGGCGCGTCTGCGAGTTCCAACATGGTGCGGGCATACAGTTCCGGCGCGACACCCGAACGCACCACGGCCTCGTCACAGACATGTTCACACTCCTGAAGAAAGCGGGATGCCAGTCGATGCACCAACGGATGAAACCACCACACGGCGCGCACCAATTGAACCAACAGCATCCACCAGACATCGCCGCGCCGGAGATGTTCCTGCTCATGACGAAGCACACAGGC
>JAIOQF010000001.1 GCA_021413535.1 Verrucomicrobiota bacterium | reverse complement strand
GGTTTCATCCAGCATCGAGCATCCGAGTGTGCGCGAATTTCTTCAGCGACGATTTGGAAACCGTGTGGCGTTGATCAAAACGACGTCGCTGGGGGAATTGGAGATCGATGATCTGGCAGCGCATCTGGCACGCGGCGATGTGGGCCTGGTGACGGTGATGGCGGCGAACAACGAGTGCGGACTGCTGCAGCCGTGGCGGGCGCTCGTAGAAAAATGCCACAAGCACGGTGTGCCGCTGCATACGGACGCGGCGCAGTGGATTGGAAAACTGCCGGCGAATGAACTGGGCGTTTGCGATTACGTGACGGGCTGTGCCCATAAGTTCGGCGGGCCGAAGGGCGTCGGGTTTCTGGTGATGCGCAGTGAAGACGAGGCACTGTCGTTCCTGCGCGGTGGTCCGCAGGAAAATGGGCGGCGCGCGGGCACAGAAAATTATCCGGGCATCGAGGCCATGATTGTGGCGTTGGGGGATCTGACTCAGCGCCTGTCCGGTGTCGCGCTCGAGCAATCTGCGATGCGTGATGCTTTTGAAAAAAAACTGCTCACAACGTTTCCTGATTTGCGCATCATTGGCCAGGGCGCTGAACGGCTTTGGAACACCTCGATGTTCGTGCTTCCTCATGGCGACAACCGCAAATGGCTGGCGCGGCTCAGTCAGCGGGGCTTCGCGGTCTCGACCGGCTCAGCCTGCAGCGCGGGGCATGACGGTTCCTCAGTGGTGCTGGCTGCATTGGGTGCCAGCGCGGATGAAATGCGCCGCGTCATCCGCGTCAGCGGCGGATGGGACACCACGCGGGCGGATTGGGGGGGCTTGGCGGAGGCTTTTGCGGCAGTGAGTCGTGAAATATCAGCCGTTACAACAACTTGATGCTGATGAAGTCGTGGATCATTTGTTTCCAGACCTCGTGGTTGATTGACACAGTGGGAGCGGACTCATAGACTACGGGTTCCGAAAATTGATGGCCGAACCTCATTCCATTCTTGCTCCCGGTTCCGAGCGCGCCCATTACGCGGCGCAATTGACGCTGTGTCTGCTGGCGGTGCTTTGCGTGACTGCGTTAGGCTGGGCGGCCTGGCAGGGTGTATTTTCGGGTGGCAGTGGACACCTGTTGCCCATGCCCGGCCCCACTGCCGCACTCGCAACTTCCACCAGCACCAGCGCTTCGGGATTAATATCGCCGCCTGCCGTTTCCAAACCGGTGCCCAGCCCTGCCGCAGTCTTGCCACCCCCCAGCATTCCAGCAGAAAGTTCGCAGCCATTGAGATCGCTCGGCCGCGAAATTTCCAATGCTCAAGCGCGGGAAATGGTCGAGGTCGCACGTGAGGTGCGCAAGCTGGGTGACATGTCGCCGGTGCTGGAATCTCTGCGCGCCGCGGATCTGCGTGAACCGAATCATCCCGAGATTCTCAGTGAGATGGCGTTGACTTATGAGGCGATGGGTCTGGCGGAAAAAGCAGAGGCCATGTGGCGCAGTGTCATCGCACTGGGGGAATCAAATGGCGGCGGCTACTACACCCTGGCCAAGGCCAAGCTCCTGGGTCGCGAGACCGCGCCGAAGTCGCCGGAGCGCAACGCGGTGGCGCTGGGCGCCTGTCAGGTTATTCCAGATAAGACGGTGACCAAAGGCCAGCGGCTGGCGCTGCGGGTGCCGATCAAGGCCGCGCCGGGTGTGGAGATCGATCCAACCCAAATGGACATTCACGTTTACTTTTTTGACAAAGTGGGTGCCGACCGAATCGAGCCCACGCGCGCTGATCCGCCGGTGCCGAGCTGGGTGTCCGCTCCGGTGGATTGGAAAGAGGGCGAGGAGCTGGTGGACTTCAGCTACAACATGCCGGAGCTCAAGGCCGAGGAGCTGCGCGAACTCGGGAAGCGCAGCTACTACGGCTATGTCGTGAAGATTTACTATCTGGACCGTCTCATGGATGTGCAGGCGGAACCGCAGACGCTGGTGAACTATAAGCCACCGGGTGCCGGGCCCGCCGGTGCGGACAGCGCGCTGTTCCCAAAAAACTGACTGTCACGCGCATGGTTGTTTTGTATGTGGATCCAGATTCGGCGGTAAGATTGCAGCGAGCCAGCATGCTGGCGCTGGCGGGTCATACAGTGCACTCTGTTGAAAGCGCGGAAGAGGCCGTCAACGTGGCTCAGGGATTAGAGTCGCTCGATGTCCTGGTCACGGAGGGTGTGCTCGGTGGTGATTTCACGGGCTTCGATCTGCGCGATGGAGTGCGCCAAAAATTTTCTGCTCTGCATACGGTGATCACGAGCCGCGGCGAGTTATCAGAACTCAGCGCCCTGATCGAAGACAGCGTGGTGCTCTACGAACCCGTGACAGATGAGATGCTGGCGGCTGCGGTTGCTGATGCCAGCCAGCCTCAGAATGAAACTGATTATTCACCGGATGATGTGGCGGCGGATGACAAGCCGGTCGTGGAGGGCGCACCGCCCATCCTCGCGCCTGGAACGACGCTCGGAAACTATGTCATCAAGGAGCGACTTTATCTGGAGAAAGATTCCGAAACCTATCTCGCGCTGCAGCAGTCGGTGAAGCGCGAGGTGGCCTTGGTGCTGCTCAAGCCGGAACTACTCAATGACGCGGCCGCCGTGGAGGGATTCCTCGAACGCAGCCGCGTGAAGGCCTCGATCACCCATCCGCGCATCGCACCGCTCTATGAAGCGCAGAAGATCGATGGCTGGATGTATTACACTCGCGAGATGCCGCACGGCCGTTCGCTGGAAGAACTGATCACCACCGGCGTGAAGTTTAAGGAGAAAACGCTGGCGGATGTCATCGCCGGCGTAAGCGAGGCCATGAGCCTGGCCGTGCAGCGCGACCATAATTACCGCATGCCGACCGCGCGGGATATTTTTGTCGATGAAGAACAACAGGCCAGCATCGTGAACGTATTTCGTCCAAAGACGGGAAAAAGTCGCGACTACGAGGCGGACATCGGTCGCTTTCTGATGATGCTCCGCGCGCTCTGTGAGGGACCGCGCGACCGGAACATGCTGGAGACACTGGCCCGGCAAAAGCTCGACTGGGAAAAACTGAACCGGCGCGCCGTCCACATGCAGGAGCAGAACCGGCAGGCCAGCTTGTTGAAACGCGCCGACTCGCACGAGGTGCATGAGATCGTTGCGGCTCGCTCGGCCGGGAAGGGTGTCTCCTTGCTGGCCTGGATCGGACTGGGGCTGGCGGTGATCGGCAGCATCTACGTGGTCGTTCGTCGTGGCGTCAGTGCGCTGCCGGTCAAGCCGCTGACCGAGGAAATGGTGGCGGTGCCCGCAGGTGAATTTATTTTTCAGCGCAATGAGAAAAGCACCTTGCCAAATTTTTGGATCGATAAATACGAAGTCACAATTTCGCAGTATAACGAATTTCTGAATGCGCTGGCGGCGAATCCCCAACAAGCTGCTTCGTGGGATGAACCCAATCAGCCCGCCACAAAAAAAACGCACAAACCCGCCAATTGGGATGAGATTTACGCCGCTGCGCTGAGTGGCGGAGTGGTGGACAAACAACGCGTGGATGTCAATTGCCCCGTCATGATGGTGGACTGGTGGGACGCCGCCGCCTATGCCCGATGGAAGGGTCGCCGGCTGCCGACCGAGGAGGAGTGGGAAAGAGCAGCGCGCGGCACCGATGGTCGCGCTTATCCCTGGGGCAATGAAGCACTGCCGCAGGCGGCAAACGTCGGTGGAGATCTCGACCTCGCCGGCACGAAAGGCGTCATCGCAGATGGCTCGAAGAGTTGGGCGCCGGTGGACAAAAACTCGAAAGACATCAGCCCCTGTGGTGCGATCGGCATGGCGGGCAACGTGGAGGAATGGACTGCGACCTGGGCGGATCATCCCGACTATCCCGACAAACGGGTGCCTCTGGTGCGCGGCGGATCATTCGCCGCACCCAGTTCACCTCAACTGCTGACCGCCCGACACTTCTACAAATCAGCAGAAAGCTCCACGAAAGCACTCGGCTTTCGCACCGCGTCCGACCAGGCGCCCCCTGCCCCATGAGCCGGACTTCGGAACTTGGCGAACACGCATCCTTCTGCTAGTGTCGTCCGCTTGAACGTCTTATTTCCATGACCGGTTCCCCTTTGCATCTCCCATGGCGGCGTGTTGCGCTCTGCCTGTTGCTTTTCGTCCTCTACCCGGCGGCCGCGCGCGCGCAATATGAAATCACGCTCAAGCTCAATAAGGAAAACTATCTGACTTACGAAGGCGTGGAAGCCACCGTGAGCATCATGAACCGCACGGGAGCCGATGTCGTTCTCGGCGGGCCGAATAACACGGCTTGGCTCAGTTTTGAAATCATCGATCCGCAGCAACATCCCGTGCCGCCCATGCGCTTCAACAGCGAGGACGTCATGGTCTTCAAGGCAGGCTCCACCATCACGCGGAAGATCGCTCTCACCGACCAGTTTACCTTTTCGGAGTTCGGAAACTACATCGTCATAGCCAACGTCTACCATCCGCCTTCACAGCAATACATCGCCTCCAATCGCGCGCGCGGCACTTTTGCCGCTTCCAAGCCATTCTGGTCGAAGCCGTTCGGGGTGCCACTGGGCCTGGCTGGCGCTGGGCAGATCCGACGCTACGAACTCTCCGTGCTCAAAGATCTCGATCATACGAATCTGTATTTGAGACTCTACGAAGACAAAACCAATTTGAATCTTGCCACCTTCTCGCTGGGAAGCTGGATTCATGTCTCTGAACCGCAGATGGCGCTCGACAAGGAAAACCGCCTGCAGGTGTTATTCATGACTCAGCCTCACATTTATGCGCACGTGATCATCGACACCCAGGGCAGCATCGTGAAGCGGCTCTACTACAAGGAGGTCGAAGCCAACCGCCCGCATCTGGTGTTGGATGCCACGCAGAATGTGATCGTCCAGGGTGGTGAATACTACGATCCGACCATCGTTGTTCCCACCCGTCCTCCGGGCCGCTCGGTTAAAGATCGCCCGCCGGGCTTGTAGGAAGTGGCAGCCGCGCCAGGATTCGAACCTAGACAAAGAGATTCAGAATCTCTTGTGCTACCATTACACCACGCGGCTATTTTGAACTTATTGAGAATACCCAAGCGCACGCCCAGCGCAAGTGGCTACCGCGCCAGGATTCGAACCTAGACAAAGAGAACCAAAAACTCTTGTGCTACCATTACACCACGCGGCAGTGGATTTGAAGGGCCGCTAAAATAGCCGCTTCCGGCCCGTTCGCAAGCTCCAAGGCATATTGAGCTTTAACGCGATCGCTGCCGACTTCAAGCCTCGGGATTTCCTTCGCATGAAAACGTCAATCCATCAGGGCGCGCTCTCAATCACGACGCCGCCGCTGAGCTTGGGCGATGTGGACAGGGTTTGTCCTGGTTGCGGCAACTGGGGCGCCAGGAAGAACCCGGCGCTGCGGTAGCCGGGAGCGGCACTGGGCTTGGTGATGACTCCTTGATAGGTCAGATTGCGCACCAGCGTGGCGACGGGATTGGGGATGGTGAAATTACCGCTGAAGAATCCAATCGGCGTGGCGGGCAAAGTGAAGGTGATCTTGTTGGGATTGACCAGGGGATAGGTGATCGTCTGCGTCTTCAACAACGGGTTGAGGTTGCGGATGTTGAAGACGAACGGATTTACGTCGCCTTGGTAGAGGCCGCCTTCGTAGTAACTGAGCTTGGCGTTGCTGTTGCTGTTGGCCAAGTTCATGATCACACCGCCATTGGGCACGACAGGATACAAGCCGCCACTGACAGCGAGCGGGGTCCAGTCAAAGCCAGCGCGGTAAGCGGTGTCGACTGACGCGAGGGCGGCCGGGCCCTTGATCCAGTCGAGGCTGCCACTGAGGTATCCGCCAGCACCGATGGTGGCTGATCCCCAAAGGATGCTGGTGCCGCCACTATAGGTGGAGAGTCCGACGATTTGTCCGGCAGGCCCGACGAAGGTGGCGACGGTGAAGGGGAGGCCGTCAGCGGTCTTGCCGACAAAGGACATCTTGCCATCCGCTGTCACCTTGAAGGTGGCGTAACCACTGCCCTGCGGGGTCTCAGTGTCGCCTTCCAGCGCCACTGGGATGTCGAGCAGCCCGGTGTAGTCACCGACGCTGGGGCATGGATTCAAGAGGGTGCTCCAAACATTTCTCACACCACCGACGAGGTTATAGGCAACGCCTCCATCGGTGAAAGTGCCAGTTACTGCGCCGGTGGCGGCGTCGATGGTAAAGCTGAAGTTCGCGGCGGCGTTTACGCGCGTGACTCCGAGGGCACCACCGTTGAGCACCAAGGCCCGGTTGACGGAGACGCTGGCGACAGCGCTGGCGGTGAACAGGTCGATGTATGGCGTGACAGCACCACTGAGGCCAGTGCCACCGGTGACGCCGGGCAAGATAACGCTGGCCGTGTAGGCACCGGTGGTAGTGGTAGTGATTTCAAAACGTCCGCCCGTGCTATTAACAGCTCCGGCTCCGACGCGAGCGATGCGACCGCCAAAACTGCCGATAACATTGTCGGGCAGTGGCGGCACCACGGTTAGCGAGACGTTGACGACCGGGCCGGTGAGCGAGTTCTTAGCGCTGAGGCTGACGTTGCTCACGCCTGCCACGGTGGGTTTGCCGGAGATCACGCCGGTGGTAGCATTGCCAGTAAGTCCCGCCGGAAGTCCGGAGAAAATGTAACTCGTGGGCAAGTTCCGCAGTGTGGGATCGACGGTGACTTGGTAGCTGTAGGGCAGGCCGACGACGGCTGGAGGCAGGGTCGCGGTGGTGATGGTGGGCGCGGCATCAGGCACCGAAAGAGTGAAGTTTCCGGAATCATGGTTGAGCGAGGGTGTGCCGAGCTTGCTGACGTTGCACACATAGACCTCGCTGTCGGTTGGCACTACGACGGTGAAAGAGATGGTCTTGGTGGTGGTGCCGGTGAGATGAGGGCTGTTGGTGACCAGAGGATTGGTGGTTCCGTTATACCACTGATAAACGAGCGTGCTGCCAACCGGTCCTGCGGCGCTAGCCGTGAAGCTGGTGTTGCCAGTGGCGAGCAATGTCTTCTTCGGTGTGGCATCGACGACGAACAGTTCGGCTACGAGGCTGTTCGCCAAGCTGAGTGCTGCCGGGACACCGGTGAGCGTGTTGCTCACGACGCATTGGTAACTGCCGGCTGCGGCGAGCGCGACGTTGGTCAACTTGTAAGTGTTGGTGGTCGCGCCGGAGATGTTGGCCCCGTTCTTTTTCCACTGATACTTCAACGCGGAACCGGTGGCGGCGACGGTGAAGGTGACGGTGTCTCCGGTCTTGGCAAACACGGAGGAAGGCTGCGTGGTGATGTTGGGCAGGTCTTCGTCATCCACGATGGTGATGGTTTTAACAGACACGAGACCGAGCGTGGCCGCACTGCTTGGAACGCCCAAAGTGAGCGTGATGGTTTCCGGACCTTCGTCGAGACCATCGTTGACGATCGGGATGGTGATCAGGGCGCTGGACTGGCCCGGCGCGAAGTTGACGAACAGAGGCGGCGCTGTGTAATCGGTAGCCGGTGTCGCGCTTCCACCCACGGTGAGTGGCACAGTGAAGGCGGCCGTGGCCGGCTGGCTGAGCAACACGGTGACGTTGAACAAACCGGCGGACTCGGCCACGTTATTGCTGGCGCTGTCAAACTGCACGGTGAGCGGTGCAACGGCACCAGTGGTGGTGAACGAGACCAGACGGCCCAAGACAGTGCCACCTTTGTTCGAGGCTCTGGCCTGGCAAACATACTGAGTGCCGGCTGTGAGGCCGTTGATGAAGAAGGTATTATTGCTGCCGTCTGCGATGGTCTGAGTGACGGGGAAGGACAAGCGGCTGCCCGGATTGCCCAGCGGCCAGAAATCGATGCTGAGATCTGTCAGCAGGCCATTGGTTTTCCAACTGAGCGCTAGATTGGCCGTGGTATCGCTCAGAACATTCGGCGTCTGCGTGATCACTGATGGAGTGCCGGGGGCTTCCAGTGTCCAAGCATCGCTATAGTTGCTGGCACCGTTCGCTCCACCGAAGAGCAAGATGTTGCTGATGCCATTCACGATCATCGAGCTGCCGCGGCGCGCACCCGGTGTGTTGCCGGGCAGGCCGATGCCCAAGGTGCCGTAGACACCGACACCGCCGGTCGTTTTCGGTCCATTCAGCCAAGTCCACTGGCCGTTGCCATCGTAGCGCCACAGATCATTCATCGCAGCGCTGCTCTGGCCACCGAAGATCAAGGTGTTGCTGGTGCCATCTTGAATGGCGGTCGCGCCATTGCGCGCGCCGGGAGTGTTCGCGGCGGAAGGAACGCCGAGGAGACCCCAGACCGCCGCGCCGTTCACGGCATTGCTGCCGGTGAGCCAAGTCCAGGCATTGTTGGCGACATCAAAGGACCACAAGTCATTGAGGTTGCCCTTGGTCGTGCCCGTGGCGCCTTTTCCGGTGCCGCCGAAGAGGTAAAACCGCTCATCATTGCCGACCCAAACTGTAGCAAAGCTGCGTCCGCCGGGCGTGCCGATGCTGCTGGCTGTGCCGCGCAGGCCGTAATTGCCGTTGGGATCAAGCGCACTGGAGCCATTCATCCATGTCCAGCGTTTCACCGCTGGGTCGTAGCACCAGAGGTCATTGAGACTGCCCGCGACCGTGCCGACGCCGGGGCGGCCATTGCCACCAAAGAGCCACAAGCGACCTGCCGTATCCGTCCAGCCGCTGGCTCCGCTGCGCGCGCCGGGATTATTGGAGCTGGAAGAAATGCCGCGAGTGCCGTAGTTGCCGTTGATGTTGATCAAGTTCGATCCTTTGATCCAAGTCCACTGGCTCGTTAACGGATCGAAGACCCAGAGATCGTTGAGCAGGCCGTTGACCGCCGTGACGCTATCGCGCCCTAATCCACCGAACATCCACAATCTGCCATCGGCACCCACCCAAGTGGTCGCACCGCTGCGGGCTCCTGGGGAGTTGGTTGCAGCTGGCAGAGCTTGAGCACCGTAATTGCCAGCGACATTCGTGGTCTGGCTGCCGTTGATCCAAGTCCATTGCCGGGTGACGGGATCACGCTTCCACAAGTCTTTCAAGAGACCCGAAGCCACATTGCCGTAACCACTTCCTCCGAACAACCAGCTCGTGCCATCGGGAAGACTCCAGGCGGCGGCATCGGTGCGCGCGCCGGGATTGTTTAAAGCGGCACCGGTGCCTTGCGTGCCATAAACTCCGAGTTTGTTGGCCAGGTTTGGCCCCTGCATCCAGATCCAATTTGGCGGACGCGGAGTGATGGTGATGAAAACCGTGGCGGCGTTGGATGCAGCCACGCTGTTGCTGGCGTGGAAGGTAAAGGTGTCCGTGCCGAGGAAGCCAGCCTTCGGATTATAGCGGAAGGTGCCGTCCGACAGCACGACGACGCTGCCGTGAGCTGGCGCATCCACCACTGCAAATGTCAGCGGACTGTTGTTGGGGTCGGTCGCTGCAAGGTTGCCCACCAGCAAATCATCGAGCGGGCCGCTGAAGTGTCCGTCAGTGGCCGTGGCCACACCAATCGTAAGCGTGATGGTGGCCTCGTTGGAATCTGTTGTGGCATCGCTCGCTTTGAAAGTGAAGCTGTCAGTGCCCGCATAACTCGTGGTCGGTGTGTAAGTGAAGGAACCATCGCTGTTGAAGCTGTTGACCGTGCCATGCAAAGGATCGCTCTGCTTCGTGAAGGTCAGCACATCTCCGTCCGCGTCGGCGGCCAGAGCCTGACCGTCAACGGCAGTGTCCAGCGCAGTCCAGACTCCGCTGTTGCTGGCCACTGGAGCATCAGGCAGGGGCGTCACCGTGATGGTGATCGTCGCGGGCGCGGAGGTGCCGGTGATGTTTTTTGCAGTGAACGTGAAGCTGTCGGTGCCGGAAAAATTCGCGACCGGCGTGTAGCTGTAGCTGCCCACGTTGTCGATAATCACAGTGCCGTGAGCCGGAGGAGAGGCGATAGCGAAACCGGTGATCGGCCGGCCCGGGAGGTCGGGATCGACGGCAGTCGCGGTGCCGGTGATGCTGCTGGCATCTTCGGGGCCGGAATTGACGCCGGCCTGCGCAATCGGTGCATCAGCGACGGGCGTGATCGTGATATTAAAGCTCACGACGTTGGACGGAGTCGGGCCGCCATCGCTGACGCCAAACGTGAAACTGTCGGGGCCGACGTAATTCAGCGTCGGAGTGTAAAGCGGTGCCAGCGTGGTGCCGGTCAACGTGCCGTGCGCGGGAGGTGTGCCGACGACCAGCGAGAGCGGCTCAGCATCGGCATCAGTGCCTTTGAGGGCCAGTGTTGTTGCGGTGTCTTCTTTGATCGTGAGGAGGCCAGCCGTGGCGACCGGCGTGATGTTGCCGGTGG
>JAIOQF010000031.1 GCA_021413535.1 Verrucomicrobiota bacterium | reverse complement strand
CAACCTTTCAACCTGCCAAGTGAAATTTTGGACTCTGCCCCATGAAGGCCATGGGATTCTCCAAGACGACGCGCTGGACGCCGGATTCGCTCCAGCCACGCTGGCGCATTTCCAGCATGGTCTTGGGGACGGCGAGCGGATCGCTCACACCCCAGTCGCAGGCGGAGTTCATCCAGATGCGCTCCGCCCGGCGCTGTTCCAGCATGTCGATGGCGCGATGCGGGCTGCACTTGCTCTGCGGATACAAGGTCATGCCGGCCCAGAATCCCTGATCGAGCACGAGATCGATCGTGTGCTCCTCGACGTGATCGATGATGACGCGCTCCGGCTTGATCTGGGAATGATTTTTCAAGGCGTCGAGGATGAGGCGCGTGCCTTTAAGCTTGTCTTCGAGATGCGGAGTGTGAACCAGAATGAGCTGATCGTAATCCGCTGCGATCTGAATGTGTTTTTCCAGAATCATGAGTTCGTTCCGGCTATTCTTATTCAGACCGATTTCACCGATGCCGAGCACGTTGGGCTTGTTGATGAACTCTGGGATGAGGGCAAGCACGTCGTCGGCGAGCTGGAGATCCTCCGATTCCTTGGGGTTGATGCAAAGCCATGAGAAATGTTTGATGCCGAACTTCGCGGCGCGCTTTGGTTCATATTCGGTGATCTGGCGAAAGTAATCATAGAAGCCTTGAGCGCTGGCGCGGTCAAAGCCAGCCCAGAACGCGGGCTCGCAGATTGCGACGCAGCCAGCGAGTGCCATTCGCTGGTAGTCATCCGTAGTGCGGCTGACCATGTGGCCGTGGGGTTCGATGTATTTCATGGCGCGGAACGCAGAAAGATGTTTATGGGTTGAAAGGTTGAAGGGTTTAATGGAGGTCGCAAACGGCGGGCAGTCAGTTTAAATTTTTCAACCTTTCAACCCATCCGTCTTCCATGCGCCCAGCGCGCCTTGTATGGTCGC
Source organism: Verrucomicrobiota bacterium (assembly GCA_021413535.1). Lineage (GTDB taxonomy): Bacteria > Verrucomicrobiota > Verrucomicrobiia > Verrucomicrobiales > Verrucomicrobiaceae > VFKE01. The sequence continues at coordinate 2,031 of JAIOQF010000031.1, read as the reverse complement.
TTTTGGAATCGGATCCGCCGTGGGATCACTCAGGCTGAGGAGCACGTCCTTGGCGCGTTGAGGTTCGTTTTGAGAAAGGAGGGCGATGGCTTTCTTCAACGCCTGCACCCTGAAATCGCCGTCCTGACCGGCGCGTTGCACGCGATCAAGGAAGGCAGCGATGTCGATGAGATTAAAGCGCGCGTCCAGGAAGCTGAGTTCCACGAGGTTGGCGGGCTGAGGTGGGATCCAAGTGGTCATTCTGGAAACTACCGCCGCGGCGCTGGAGGGAAAGGGCAAATTTGGTGTGAAGCAATAATGCTTGCTTGAATCACAGAAATTGTTCATCATCACAGCACCATGAAAACCAAATTCCTTTCCCTTCTTGCCATCGCCTCCCTTAGCATCAGTGGACTCGCCCTGGCCGGTCCGAAAACTTATCAAGTCACCGGCCCCGTTCTCGCCGTGACAGACGAAATGGTCACCGTTCAAAAAGGCGATGACAAATGGGAGATCGCTCGTGACGGCAAGACCAAGATCACTGGTGAACTCAAGGTCGGCGCGAAAGTCACCATCGAATACACCATGTCGGCGACGACGGTGGAAGTGAAAGGCGACGACACCAAACCGGAAGCCAAGCCTGACAAAAAGAAGAAAGACAAGAAAGCCTAGTCGCACTGCGGCATTCCTGCATCTTGACGTTTGGTCGAAGCGGACAGAAATGTCCGCTTCACTTTTTTATGAGCGAACTCTCCCCTGCCGAACTGCGACGCTACGCGCGTCATTTAAGCATGGCGGAATTCGGGATGGAGGGGCAGCGCAAACTTAAAGCCAGCCGCGTGTTGTGCATTGGCGCGGGCGGACTGGGGTCTCCCGTTACCATGCATCTGGCGGCGGCGGGCGTGGGCGTGATCGGGATCGTGGATGCTGACGTAGTGGAGGAGTCAAACCTGCAGCGGCAACTGCTGCACGGCACCAAGAATCTGGGCCAGAGCAAAGTCGCCTCGGCCAAGGAACGGCTGTGCGACATCAATCCTCATGTCGAGATCGTCGGGCTCGAGGCGCGCTTCACGGTGGAGAACGCGATGGACATCGTGCGTGACTATGACGTGGTAATCGACGGCACGGATAACTTCCCGACGCGCTACTTGAGCAATGACGTGTGCGTGTTCCTGAAGAAGCCAAACGTCTATGGCTCCATTCAGCGCTTCGAGGGGCAGTGCAGTGTGTTCGCCCCCCATTTGGGCGGACCGTGCTATCGCTGCCTCTCGCCACAGCCGCCGGCACCAGGACTGGTGCCGTCGTGTGCCGAGGGCGGTGTGCTGGGGGTGATGCCGGGAATCATCGGCACCATGCAGGCAACGGAAGCGATAAAACTCATCACGGGAATCGGCGCGGCTTTGATCGGGCGGCTGTTACACTTCGACGCGCTGACCATGAAGTTCCGCACCTTCAATCTAACCCGAGATCCACAATGTCCAGTCTGCGGAATTAATCCCAGCATCAGTGAACCAATTGATTATGATATGTTTTGCGGAATTAATAATACAAATATTATGGAAATAACTGTGAATCAATTGAAAACAAAGTTTAATAACGGTGATAATTTCATTCTACTCGATGTGCGCGAACCGTTTGAGCATTCCATCGCGCAGATCAAGGGCGCGGTTTTGATTCCGCTGGGAGAACTGAAATCACGCATCGGCGAGCTGCCGCGAGACAGAATCATCGCCGTGCATTGCAAGTCTGGCGGGCGCAGCGCTCAAGCGGTCGGTCTTTTGCATGACGCGGGATTTGATCAAGCCGTAAACGTGAAGGGCGGCATCACCGCTTGGAGTGACGAGATCGATCCGACCGTTCCCAAATACTAACTCCAACTCCAGAAGATGCTCGACGACGATCTCCTTGAAATTCTGCGCTGCCCGGCGACGCACCAACCCTTGCGCCGTGCTACCGGGGAAGAGAAACTCGCGGCGGGTATTCCGGACGATGAAGAGACGCTGGTGAGCCTGGATGGCACGCGAATTTATCGCGGGCTCAACGGACTGCCTT
>JAIOQF010000030.1 GCA_021413535.1 Verrucomicrobiota bacterium | reverse complement strand
CCCGCCTCCATTTTCATTGCACACGAGAATATTTTCTAGCTGACAACACGCTCATCGTGTGTTCTGTAACCTATGGGCGCTCCTTCGTTATCTCTCTCGTTTGATGATGTGTTGCTGCTGCCGGGCAAAAGTTCCGTGCTGCCAGCTGAAGTTTGCTTGAATGCGCGGCTGACTCCGCTGCTCACTCTCAACATCCCTGTGCTGTCCTCGGCCATGGACACGGTCACGGAAAGCAATCTCGCCATCGCCCTGGCGCGAGAAGGCGGCATGGGCGTCATCCATCGCGCCTGTCCTATCGACTACCAGGTCGAACAGGTGGCGCGGGTCAAGCGTTCCGAGAACACCATGATTCTCGATCCGCAGACGGTGCATCCAGAAACTTCGTTGCGTGATGTGACGCTGCGCATGCGCGAACGCGGCGTCAGCGGGTTCCCCGTGGTGGACAAGGCGGGCCTCTTGGTCGGCATGGTCACCAGTCGCGATATGTGGTATGTCGAGGACGAGAACACGCCGGTGAGTGAAGTTATGACACCGCGCGAACGGCTCGCCACTGGAACGCCGCACACCACGACCGAGGAGGCGCTCAAGGTGCTGTTCATCAACCGCATTGAAAAGCTGCCTCTGGTTGACGTCACTGGAAAACTCGCCGGCCTGATCACGAAGCAGGATATTGAGAAAATGCGCACTTTCACCAACGCTGCGAAGGATGATCACGGTCGTCTCCTCGTGGGCGCCGCCGTCGGCGTGAGCGAGGATTGCATCGAACGCGCGTTGGCCGTGCAGGCCGCAGGCGCAGATGCGGTCTTCATCGATGCCGCGACCGGCCACACCTCACGAGTGATGGAAGTCATCGCAAAACTCCGCGAGAAGCTGGGTGATCGCACGCCTATTGTCGCTGGCAACGTGGTGACCAAGGACGGTGCTAGAGATTTGTGTGATGCGGGTGCCTCGGCGATCAAGGTTGGCGTCGGCCCCGGTTCCATCTGCACCACGCGCGTCATCTCCGGGGTTGGCATGCCGCAGTTCAGTGCGGTGCAGGAAGTGGCGGAAGTCTGCCGCGCGCGCGGTGTCGCTGTTATTTCCGACGGCGGCATTCGTTATTCAGGCGACATCGCCAAGGCCATCGCCGCTGGTGCTGACTGTGTCATGATCGGCTCCATTCTCGCGGGCACCTCGGAAAGCCCCGGTGCGATGGTGAAATGGCAGGGGCGCACCTTCAAAGAATATCGCGGCATGGGCAGTCTTAAAGCCATGCGCAAAGGCGCGGGTGATCGCTACGGGCAGAATTCGTCCGGCAAACTGGTGCCCGAGGGTGTCGAAGCCCGAGTGCCCTACAAGGGTCCGCTCGGTGAAGTTGTCTTCCAGCTCATGGGCGGACTGCGCAGCGGCATGGGCTATGTCGGCGCGGGCAACCTCAATGAATTACGCGAGAAAGCGCGCTTTGTTCAGATCACCGCCAGCGGCCTGAAGGAAAGTCATCCGCACGATATCGTGATCACCGAGGAACCAGTTAACTACGAGGTGGGCTAGAGACTCACGAGTGATGTCCCTGATCGTCGCCGATCATCGCATCAACGTCACTGGTCTCGACATCCATCTGCCGCACGCGCTTGCGATCCCGCGCTGATTCCACGGATGTGCGGAGTTTCTCGCGCACACCCTCGACATCCCTGATCGCTGAAATGACTACATTCGGCGTCATGGTATCAGAGGTCAGCAGTTCGAGATTCCCGAGGCCGAGCATGCGCAGCAGGATTGGCTGTTTCACGCAGTAGTCGCGCACGCGATAGAGTTCCAGATTGTCCTGATGTCGCGTGATGATGCCGCGGGTGACCAGCAGGCGCTCGTTGGTCAGCGTGAAGACAGTGGTCTTGGTCAACCACCAGCGCCAGAACCACATGGCCACCGGAATGAGCATGAGGGCCAAGGCCGGTGGCATCATGAATGTCAGCACTACGACTCCAATCGCCAGCACGACGCAGAGCGCATAAAACCAGAAGTGAATCCATTGGGAACTGTTTCCCTGCCAGAGCTTCACTTCGGACGACGAGGACGGAGCGGGAGTAGTGGTTTCAGTCATGGCGGTGATGAATGGGTGCACAATAATTCAGACAAAATAGAACGCCAAGCAAGTTCTCGGGTGCGCGAGTGACTGCCTGGCTTCTTCGAGCACAATTAAAAAGGCTTCATGATCCCCAGCCAGGCTGCAACACCACCGAGCGCGAGCGCAATCAATACCGCCGCAGTCCCTGGCAGCATCTTGCGCTTCACGAATACTGGCAGGACCGCCGCGATGACCCAGATCGCCAGCTTGATCCAGGCCCAGACCGGCAACGATTTCATGATGCCTAACTTCGCCAGCAGTCCGAAGCCCGTCACCAGAAGAAGAAGCAAAGAAACACCGCGAAGAATCGCGCCGAACTTGCGGGTTCCGCCATGATCAGTTCCGGCGAGTGCGGCCCCCGTTCCGGCGAACAAAATCATGACGGCGATAAGATGAATGATTTGATAGTGTTGTAAGATCATGCCCATGCCTAGACGTGATCTTCGCAGTGCGCAAGCTGCCTCGGCGATACACTATTTCCATTCAGCCAGCGGTTCCAGCGCAGGTGGCGGGAGCGAACTGGGCCAGTGATCGCCGACGGGCGTGAGGAGGACACCGAGGCGGGCATCGGTGGTCTCAGGTTTAAACGCGGTCACGAGCGCAGTGACGCCTTCATTTTGATTTTCTGCGGTCGTAGGTGGCGTGGCGGGTGAAACGGAAAATTTCGCAGCAGGTGGTGACAGAATATCGACCCGCAGGGTGCGACCGTCTTGCTTGATGGTGGCAACTCGTGCATCGTTGGAGAGAACGATTTTGGTGCTGGTGAGCAGGCGCCACTCGAGCGACGTGCCGGGCTTCAGGCCGGTCACATCGTCTTGCACGAGGACGCGTGCGCGATCCAGCAGGGCGATGCCGCGCAGGATTTTCTTGGCAGTGCCGGGATACGCATCGGTGAGATCAGCGACTGCGTGGGCGCGTTCAGGCGTGCTGACGAATTTACTGATGGGTGCGATAGCATCCGAATTTTGGAGTGAGTTTCCCAAGGTAAGAGTGTTGTGGCTGCGGTTGTTGAGCCGGTAGTAAGTCCAGCGTTTCGCACCGAAGTAGGCGGGCAGGTTGTAATTGTCTGAGCCAAGATCTTGCGCCCAGCGAACGCCATCGGACTCGAGCACAAAGGAGCCGAGATCAAGATGAGCATGGTTGACGTCGTTGCGGCCAGCTTTAAAGCCGACGAAAAGCGCCCGGGGATCATGCCAGGCACTGCGGAAAACGATTATTTTTTGCCAGCGATTCGGTAAGCAGCGTGCGGCACTGCGCCTGTGCCGTCGGTTGCTGGAATCGTGCGGCCAGCCAGGTGTGTTCCGCATGGGCGCCGATGGCGGCATGGCCGTCGGCGTAGTTGAACGCTTGTCCCGTCGGACCTTCCACGTGGAGCCGGTAGAGCACGGTGCGGTCGAATGCGGCTGCCTGGCTCAACCCGAAGTCGGTGCCGAGGGCACTTTCGAGTTCGGCGATGGCAATCACATTGTAACCCGTGCCATAGACCCAGTAGCCCGGCCCCTCGGGATAGGCGCCGTCGGGAGCGTAGGCCGCCATCGCGAGCGGGAGCGACTTGCGCACGCCTGCGATAATCAGACGTGAAACAGCAGGCTCCTCATCAGCCAAGGCGAGCGCGACCGAGAGTAGGCCGCCATTGCAGACTTGGTTCCAATTGTGGATCGATTTTACGAACCAGACCCGCTTGTCCGTCGGGCCACCTGCGGCATAGGCCGCAGCAGTGTAGGTGAGGCAGTGCTGGAGCATCGCGGTCTTGAGCGTGCTGCGCTCTTGCGGGGTGAACTGCGCGTAAAGCCAGTCATAGCCGATTGCGAAGGCAAAACTCATCTCGGCAACGTCGAGAAAGTGGGAGGGATTCCAGTCTGGAAACGCGGCGGCGGCCAACAATTCCTTTTTCGCGCGCGCGCAAAATCGCTGGTCATTCGTGAGCCGAAACGCCATCGCACAAGTGAGCACCCGCGCGATGCAGGTGCGTGATTTATCTAGCAGCCGCGGGCCGATCAGGACGCGCTCGATTGGTGGTGTATCAAGTTCTGCTTCGGCAAGCGCGATGATGCGCGCGTGCAACTGCGCGCGGAGCGGGTCGGTTTTCGCAGCGGCGACGGCGCTGGCGAGGTCGGCATCAGTGAACAGCAGTCGAGGATGGCCCGGGCGAAGGCTGGCAAGAACATCGTCGGCGGAGCTGAAGTCGGCCAGGATAAGCAGAGTTAATTACCTGGAATTTATCCATGTTGGCCGCCAACCCTAACGGCCCTGGCATGGCACGCAGCGGGCGTATGAATGGTCTTTCGATTTGAAGGGAGTCGGCCAGCCGACATGGCACAGTCCTTGCGTTTAATAGCTGCTTTTGCCATCCACTCCATGTCCCATCCTTCATTAACCCAGCCAGTCGTCGATCTTCTTCAGCAGATTCATGCTGACATAGCCACGATCAATTCTGGCGATGTGGCCAGTTACATTCCAGAGCTGGCCAAGGCGAATCCAGACTGGTTTGGCATCTGTCTCGTGACCGCGACCGGCGCCGTTTATGAAGTGGGTGATACCGCCCTGCCATTCACCATCCAGTCGATTTCCAAGCCCTTCGTCTATGGCATGGCCTTGGAAGATAATGGCCGTCCGGAGGTGCTGCAAAAAGTCGGCGTAGAACCTACGGGAGATGTTTTCAATTCCATCAGTCTCGAAGCCGGGACGGGCCGGCCGCGGAATCCAATGATCAATGCCGGAGCCATCGCCACCACTGGAATGATCGCAGGAAAAACTCCGCAAAGCAAATTCAGACGAATGCTGGAAACTTTTAATGCCTATGCCGGCCGGGAACTTGTTCTCGATGGAACGATCTATGGATCCGAAAACGAAACTGGACATCGCAACCGCGCCATCGGGCACATGCTGCGCAATTTTGAAATTTTGACCGTCGATCCGATTCCGGTCGTTGATCTCTATTTCAAGCAATGCTCCATCGAAGTCACCTGCCGTGACCTTGGCATCATGGCGGCCACGCTGGCCAATCGCGGCATCAATCCCGTCACCGGGAAGCAGGCCATCCGAGCTGAATACGTCGGCAGCGTGCTCAGCGTCATGGAATCCTGCGGCACCTATGATTTTGCGGGGGAATGGATCTATCATGTCGGCCTGCCTGCCAAAAGCGGCGTCGCCGGCGGGATCATTGCGGTGCTGCCGGGACAGCTGGGCATCGGGGTTTTTTCACCGCCGCTCGATGAACGGGGCAACAGCGTTCGTGGCATTCGGGTCTGTCAGGAGCTTTCGCGCTCCCTGGATCTGCATCAGTTGAGCCGCGTCAGCATGGGCCGCGTTACGATCCGGACGAAGCTTACCGCCGCCGAGTTCAATTCTGGCCGGGCGCGAACTCAAGAGGAGCAAAAATTGCTGCGGGAACATGGCGGCTTGATTCAGATTTACCAGCTGCAGGGCCATCTTGCTTTCAGCACTACAGAAACCGTCGTGCGTGACATCATCGATCACGCATCTGCCATCAAGCATTTGATCCTGGATTTCAAACGTGTGGTGACGCTCAATGAATGCGCCTGCCATCTGCTGCAGCTCGTGGTGGAGAAGCTCGTCGCTCTGGGCGGAACCGTGAGCTTTGTTCACTCCCAGCAGCTCCCGCTGCTGCGCCGTTATCTCAAGGCGAAGCTCAGCGCCCAGGTTGAAGCAAGCTTCCGGCAGCCCGAGGACATCGACTCCGCGCTGGAGAAATGTGAAGACGAACTTCTCGCCAGCGTCTCGTCTGGCCCCGGTGCCGCCCTGGTGAGCACAGAACTCAAATTCGAGCTGTTCGATGGACTCAGCCCAGATGAAGTTGCTATCATCACTTCTTGTCTCCAGCGCCGCAGCTACGCCAAGGGTGCTGTCATCATCAATGCCGGTGATGAAGCACGGGAGCTTTTCTTTCTGGCCGAGGGCCACGTCAGCGTGCTGGTCAAGCTGCCTTCAGGCTCGCGCAAACGTCTTGCGACATTTACTGCCGGCATGGCTTTTGGTGAGATGGCCGTGATCGACCATGCGCCCCGCTCGGCGATGATCGTGGCCGATGACGCTGTGACGTGCAATCTACTCATGTTGGAAGACCTTGAAAAAATTGGTATTCAGCATCCCTCCATCAAGATCAAGCTGCTGGAGAATCTCTGCCTCAGTCTCTGTCGCAAGCTCCGCAAGGCCAACCGGGAACTCAGTCTGCTGGAGTAAACCAATGCCGAAGTGGAAGCCCGCTAGAGATCCCCACGTCAAAGGCTGATAAAGTTCGGAGGGTAGACTGCTTCGCCGATTAGAGCAGCGACTGGTAGAGTTCGAAGGTCTTCTCGGCGATGGCGCTCCAGCTGAAGTGATCCACGGCACGTTCGCGCCCGGCTTTGGCCATGCGCGCACGCAACGCCGGGTCAGCCATGAGTTTATTGACGGCTTCGGCGAGGTCGCGCGCGAATTGATCGGGATGAAGTGCTTCGTAGGGACTTTCGGCTTGCTGGAGCAAGGGGACGAGGATGCCTGTTTCACCGGGGAGCACGACTTCCTTGATGCCGCCGACAGCGCTGGCGACGACTGCGGTCTCGCAGGCCATGGCTTCAAGATTGATGATGCCAAAGGGTTCGTAAATAGAGGGGCAGCAAAAAACATCCGCGTGTGAATAGAGCGCTATCTTTTCTTCCACGGGAAGCATGGTGCCGTCGCGTTTAGCCTGGGCTTCGGTCACGGCCTGTTTCATTTCGGCGGCGATCTCCGGCGTGTCGGGCGCGCCAGCGCAGAGAACGACTTGAAAGCCGGGGTCCAGATGACGAATGGCACGCACCAGATGGATGATGCCTTTCTGCCGGGTGATGCGACCGACGAAAAGAACGTAGGGCTTATCTGGATCCACGCCGTTTTTCCGCAGCACGTCGGGGGCATCGATCTTGTGATATTCCACGGGATCGATGCCGTTGTGGATGACATGGATTTTTTTCGGATCAGCATCGAAGAAGCGCAGGATGTCCACCTTGGTTTCTTGCGAGACGGCGATGACGGCATCGGCCATTTCGACGGCGGTCTTCTCGACCCACACGGAGAAATCATAGCCGCCTGCGAGCTGTTCGCGCTTCCAGGGGCGCAAGGGTTCCAGTGAGTGGGTCGTGAGCACCATAGGGATGCCGTAGTTTAATTTGGCGAGGATGCCGCCGAAGTGGGTATACCAGGTGTGCAGATGGACGATGTCGGCGTCGATTTTGGTGGTGTTGAAACTCAAGCTGCGCTGCACGGAGGCGAAGACGCTGGTGAGTTGTTTGGGACAGGTCCACAAGCCGGTGTCCAGACCGTAGCCGGTGGCTGTGAGGCGGTCGTTGATGCGGTCGTTTTGATCGCCGAAACAGCGCACCTCAACATCGCAGAGCCGCGAGAGTTCGCGCGTGAGGTATTGCACATGAATGCCGGCGCCGCCGTAAATGTGCGGGGGATATTCGTTGGTCAGGAAAAGTGACTTCATCTGATTATAGTTTGACGCTTTCGTGGAGTTTGGTCACGGAGATTTTTCCCGATGGATGTTCGGGCACCAGGGCGTCGTGCAAAGCTTGGGCGCGTTCGGGTTCGCCATGCACGAGGAAGACCTGCTTCTTGGGGCCGGTGATGTGCTTGAAATAGGCGAGCAACTCCCCATGATCCGCGTGGCCGGAATAGGAATCGATGATTTCGATGTGGGCGCGGACGTGGAAGACATCGCCGAGGATGTTTACAGTCTTGGCGCCGGAGCGCAGCTTGGCACAGAGCGTGTGTTCCGCGCAAAAGCCGACAAACAGGAGTGTCGTATCTGGCTTCTCGATGTTGTTGCGCAGATGATGAAGAATGCGCCCGGATTCGCACATGCCGCTGGCGGAAATGATCACGGCGGGCTCGTGGAGATCGTTGATGCGTTTGGATTCATTGACATCGCGCACCAGGCGCAGGCCGTCGAAACCGAAGGGGTTTTCGCGATCGAAGAGGTGCTGATAGACACTGGGGTTGAAACATTCGGGATGGAGACGGAAGACTTCGGTGGCGCTGACGGCGAGCGGGCTGTCGACGAAGATGGGTAGCGTCGGGATGCACTGTGAGTCGCGCAATTTATGCAGGGCGAAGAGAAGCTGCTGGGTGCGCTCCACGGCGAAGGCGGGAATGAGAACCTTGCCGCGGCGTTCGATGGTGTTGTTGATGATACGGCAGATGTGATCGGAGGCGTCGGTGCCAGATTCATGAAAACGGCCGCCGTAGGTGCTTTCCATGATGAGGAAGTCCACGCCGTCGCAGGGCGCGGTGGCATTGAGCAAATCATTGTTGGGCCGGCCCACGTCGCCGGAGAAAAGCAGACGCGACTTTTTGCCGGTGTCGCGGTCGGAGATGTCGAGCATCACCTGCGCGGAGCCGAGGAGATGTCCGGCGTCGAGGAATGTGACCGTGACTCCGTCGGCCACTGGCAACGGGCGATCGTAGCCGAAGGTGACAAACTGCCGGAGGCACTTCTCGGCATCGATGGCGTCGTAACACGGTTCCAGCGGCGCCTCATTGTTTCGGGCACGTTTGCGGTTGAGCCATTCCACATCCGCTTTCTGAATGTGCGCCGAGTCCGGCAGCATGATGGTGCACAGATCGCGCGTGGCATCGGTGGTGTAGATGTTTCCGGTGAAACCCTGCTTTACCAGATTGGGTAAGTTCCCGCTGTGATCGATGTGCGCGTGGGAAAGCACGACGCTGTCGATGGTCGAGGCATCGAACGGGAAGGTTCGGTTGCGCTGGAAGGCATCCTGCCTTCGCCCCTGATATAATCCGCAGTCCAGCAGGATGCGGCGGCCATTGACCTCGATAAGATGCTGGGAACCGGTGGTGGTGCCAGCGGCGCCGTGGAAGGTGATTTTCATAAGATTTTTGAAATAACGTTTTTGAGATACCCGATGCTCCGTTCCGCGATCACGCGCGGCCCAAGTGAATAGTCGAAGACTTCGGTGCTGAGCCAGCCGTCGTATTTCACTTCGCGCAGTGCGGCGATGATGGGTTCGTATTTCACGTTGCCCATGCCGGGGCCGAGGAGATTGGGATCGTTGGTGTGAAAGTGGACGAACCACTCCCGGCTGTCGCGAATGATGTCCGGGATTGATTTGTCTTCATCGCTCATGGCTTTGACATCGAGATGCAGTTTGCACGCTGGGTGATCCACCGCCTTGCAGAAGTCAATGCCTTCGGCAGCGGTGTTCATCCAGTTTGTTTCTTTTTTTCCGAGCGGTTCCATGGCCAGTGTTACCCCGTTTTGTCCGGCTATCTCGGCGACGGCGCGCACGACTTCGACGGCGCGCTGGGTGGCCTCGGACTTGTTCCAGTCGGGTAAAAGATTTCGCGCTTTCGGACTGCCCCAGACCATGATCTTCCCACCGAGCGCGCCACAGAATCGTTGACTTGGGTTTAGCGCGGATGACGGCAAAGGCAAACACTTGCGCTTTATGCGGATGGGCCAGCCTGCAACGTCGGAGTTGCGGGCTGTGGAATTCCACATATCGTGACTGCTGTGAAATTCGAAAATGATTCACCAGTGGGGATCGCCATCCTGGGCATCATCTCTATTTTTCTGGCGGTCTGGGCCATCATGACGGCGCGAGATCCGAAAAACTGGCGCATGTGGTGGATGGCGCTCTTCGGCCGGACGGGTTTGAATACCACCCGCCAGCAGCGACATCGGCAGCAGCATCTTCTTTCGATAGGAGGTTATGTGGTGTTTGCGTTGATGATCATGGTGACTTTCTTCAGCATTTATTATGTGATCGTCAGCACTCAGGAGCAGCCGAAGGCTCGCACCGATTACGACAAGGCGAAGGAGAGTGCGATGAATGCCAAGGAGAGAATCGAAAAAACAAAAAAGTTTCGCAAGCTGTGATTCCGGTTCTGCTGCTGGCGCAGAAAATCACAGGCGGATCATTCAGGCCGCTCCCCTGCGAGAGATATGCAACGGAATTAAAATTCGCCGTCATTCGTCGAACGCACTCGGATCAACCAGCCATTCATTGATGCTCGAAATCTCTGTTCCTCCTGAAATGCCCGGACGCAGTGAATTGCCGCGCGCATTGCTCTATGCCACCAGCTCCGGGTTAGGTGGAAGTGGGTTGGATACGACGGCGCTCGAGGGCGTGCTGGCGGCTTGTCGGGATTATTATGCGGCAACATAAATGGCGCTCGATCATGCTGCGGCCAGCGCCTTGCGGCTGGGGAGCTATGTTTTTTTTCATGGATGGAGCGGCGATAGTTTCCGCTGTCTGGTCGAGGCGCGCTTGCGGGGCATTCCCTCGGTCATCGACGTTCCCACCTGGCATCGCAACAAGGGCGTGATCAAGCCTGCGGAGACCAAGAGTGAGCGCGAAGTCCGCCAAAGTGACCGGGGCTGGAGGGACTGGCGGAAACATCTGCCGGCCACTCGATTGCAGCATCTGACGGAGTATGACCTCGCTGATGTCTTGTTCATGCCTTCGCTCAAATCTGCGGAGACTTTTCTCGCGGCTGGAATTCCGGAACACAAGCTGCACTATGTCGGACGCGGAGTGGATCTGGAGCGCTATCGACCGGCTGATTCAGCGCCGGACAAATTTCGCGCAGTGTTCGTTGGTGCCGTGATTCGACGCAAGGGGGTGCATCATCTGCTTGCCGCCTGGAAGAAATTGGCATTGAAGAATGCTGAACTCGTTCTCGTGGGAACGGTGCATGATGAAATCAAGTCGTCACTGGACGAACTGGCCACTGCCAATGTCAGACTGGCTGGCTTCAGTTCCAGTGTGCAAGATGAACTGCGTCGGGCGTCCGTTTTTGTTTTGCCCAGTGAATGCGAAGGTTTCGCCAAGGTGACGATCGAAGCGGCGGCTTGCGGACTGCCGCTGATCGCCACCCGCGAATCCGGGGATGCGATTGTCGACGGCGAGACCGGGTGGTTGATTCCGCCGAATGATCCGGAGGCCATTGTAGAGGCGCTCAGGCAAGCTGAGGCGCAGCCGGATGAACTTCGTGCGCGAGGTATGCGCGCGAGAGAGCGGGTGGAGCGGTTGTTCACCTGGGATCACTATCGCGGCCGGATTCTACAAGGCTACAAAATGGCTTTGAAGCGGCATCGAAAAAGTTGAAGGCGACGAATGCCTTCAGCTTGCTGCGTTGGTGAAGTAAGCGCGCTGCTTCGCGCTGATGGGTCTGCCGAGGTGTTTCAACACCTGGAGCAAGTCCTCCCAGACGAGACGTTTTTCTTTCACGCCTGCGCTGTCCTGACCACAATGCAAAAGATGAGATGGATTGTGCGTGACCATGACCGGGATGCCTTGGAATTCATGAAACTTTCCGCGCAGATCCGCGATGTTGCCATCAATGCCGAGACTGTGGCTGACCAGAGCACCCAGTGCGACGATGACGCGTGGTTGGATGATGCGGATTTCTTCCGTGATGAAGGGCAGACCAGCTGCCAGCTCCACCGGCGTAGGCGGGCGATTGCGTTTCGCTTGAGGTGATCCGTCTTCAATAATCGGGCGAAATTTGCAGACGTTGGAGATGTAGACGTCGCTGCGCTTGAAGCCTGCAGCCTGGATGATCTTGGCAAGCAGTTGCCCAGCGGGTCCGACAAACGGTTCGCGTTTTAGTTCTTCTTCTGCGCCGGGTGCTTCGCCGATGAACATCAACTCCGCCTCGGCGCTGCCGGAGGAGAAGACCAACGTTTCACGCAAGGTGCCAAGGGCGCGGCAGGCTGGACTTTTGCCAGCCTCTGCAGCCAGTGCGGCGAGACGGTCGGACTTGCGCGATGGAGTGGCTGTGGCAGACGCTGTCGTTGCTGCTGCCGTGGGAGGAGTCGCGGCCTGATTGAGATGGGAGAGTGCCCGAGCCGTTAGTGGCACATGCGTCACACTGCGTGCCGCGAGTTGAGCGAGGTATTGTTGCAGAAGGGCGGTGGCTTCAGACATGACTGCGTGCCTAGAGCGGATTCGATGACGAATCAAGCTGCGGACTTCCGATTGATGGAGCCACCATTTAATTCAGTCAGCTTTTAATTATTCAGATCGAGCTTTTTGCGAACGATCATTAACTTTTTCGACTTGCCGGTCGCAGGATCGATGAACTCCAGCAGCACGGGAATTCCTTCCGGCCCGCGAATCTGGGTGACGCATTCTTCCATTGTCCGTCCTGCAGTCGCGATGCCATTTATTTTTTCGATGATGGCACCCATGGGCAGTCCAGCCTTCTCCGCAGGTGAGTCGGTGAGCACCTGGATGACGAGGGGAAGGGGAGCATCATTGTCTTGATTGATTCCCAGGGCCACACCAATGCCGATCACAGGTTCGGCCATCGCTGGCGCGGCGGTCAATAGCGCGAAGATGAAACACGGAAGCAGTTGCTTGATGGTCATGGGATTCATCCACCGGGCACTAGTGGGTCGATGTGCTCGGATGTTTTGAAAGGGCAGGGGCCAGATGGATTTTGCTGGCGGAAGGGGTGGGAGTCGAACCCACGGTAGCTTTTGACTACGCTCGATTTCGAATCGAGTGCCTTAAACCACTCAGCCACCCTTCCGGATTTGCTGGATCAGTTACAACCTCAGTGATGAATTTGCAAGCTTGAGAATGTCGCCGCGAAACAGTAGCTGGGCAGGATTTTAACTGGTGTTGAAGGAAGTATGAAAGCATTCATCATTTTCGCCCGGGGGCTCTCAGCTTGCTCTTGAGGAAGGCAAAAGCCCGTAACAGCAGGTGTGTTCACGGATCGCCCCAGAGGCCAACTTGGCGGCTTGCGCGAATGATTCGCAAGGGCGGATTTTTCACGCAAAAAAAATTAAATTTGCGCCATGAGCTAGTGCCATGCGAAATGACGCCATGGTTTACAGTTTTTTCTTGGAAAACCACAAGATGTTGTGCATAGTCGGAACCGCGCAATCAAGATATGGTGGTTATAAACATTACCCGCCGTTCTTGAGTTGCCCGTCAAATCAACGACTTACGCTACAATTTCGTCACAATTCAGTCGCATCAACCACTCCCCAACCGCTCCCAAAAAAATGGAAAAAGTTTATGAAATCGGACACCGGCGTTTTGTCCTCGATGAGGATAAAGCAGAGGCAGCTTACACAGCCAAGCGCGTCATCAATGGCCGCAAGAGCATGACCTTTAATCTGCTCCCGCTGAAGTATGCGTGGGCTTATGATCTCTATCGGGACATGAAGGCGAATCATTGGGAGCCCGAGGACATTCAGATGCAGAAGGATATTGAGCTCTGGCGCTCGGCTGATGTGCTGTCGGACACCGAACGCTGGATCATCATGATGGGCATCGGATATTTTTCCGCCGCCGAGGGCATCGTGGGTGACAACGTCCAGCATGTGGTGCGGGAGTTGGTTACGGCACCGGAACTGAAGCTGGTGCTCGGTCGTCACGCGCATGAGGAAAACATTCACGCGGATTCACTGCTCTACATGATTTCGTCGCTCGGCATCAACCCGCACGAGTGCGAAGCGATGTTTGAAGACATCCCGACCATCGTGAAGAAGAACGAATTTGTCACCCGCACTTCAAATGCGCTGCGCCGCGATCTCGATCTCACCTTGCCGGAGAATAAGAAGCTGTTGGCACGGAACATCTTCGTTTTCGGTCAATGCATGGAGGGCACGCAGTTCTATGGATTGTTCGGCATGATCCTCAGCCTCTACCGGCAGAATAAATTTCCCGGCATCGGCACCATGTTCCGCTACACGCTGCGGGACGAGAGCAATCACATCAAAGTCTTCCGCAACCTGTTCATGGATCTGGTGGATGAGAATCCAGAAATCTGGACATCGGAATTCCGCGAGGAGCTGGTGGAACTCATGAAGGAAGCAGTCGCGCTGGAGAAAGAGTTCATCCGCGATTGCCTCCCCATCGCCGCAGTCGGTCTCACGGCGGACGAGTTCGAGCGCTACATTGATTATATCGCCGACCAGCGGCTCATCAGCGTTGGGCTGCCGCCGCTCAATCCGCAGATCAAGTGTCCGCTGCCCTGGCTGGCGGAAATGATGGACATGAAAAAGGAGCAGAACTTTTTTGAAGGCACCGTCACCGATTACAAAAAGCGCTCCTCCCTGGTGGAAACGCACGATGACGATCTCTAGGATTGCACATCTCTGCTGACTCACTACACTCCGCGCCCCGCTCCCCGAAAAACTTTCAACCGCTACTTGAACTCCCCTGGGAAACTCCCTCCACCAGCAACCACCAGCCCCAACCAACCATCATGATCGCATCCCACGTTTATAAGGAAGACCAGGAGCTGAAACGGCTCCTCGGAATCTCAAAAGATGAGAAGCCACGTTTCGACTGGCGCGGCGTAGCCTGCGGCGGTGATGCCAACGGCGCCACCGCGTTCAAGGTCCGGGTGCTAGACGAGCATCGTGATTTCGATCTCGGTGAAATCGCCGAAACCATCGGCAACGCTCTCGCCGACCTGTTGCTGGCCCGCAACAAGGACGAGACCGACATTTTCACCGAGGAGAATCAAGTGCGTGTGCGTTTCTTCAGCCTCCAAGTGGCGCAGGAATTGCACGAACGGGCGCTCTTGGTCGCGAAACAATTGGGGGATGAATCGGAAGCTCTCACTGCGCAGGATATTTATCACGCCATCGAACATGTGCTGGTCCGGCAGAATGCGCACGATGTCGCCCGCAGTGTCATCGCCCGCAGGCAGCGCTTTGAAAACCTCTCCGCCACCAGTTCATCCACTCCGATGAGCCTGCTGGTGCCGACCAAGGTCATCCGTCGCAACGGAAGCATGGCCGCGTGGAATCCCAACAAGATCGAGTCCGCCGTGTGCAAAGCTTTCGTCTCTCTGGAGCAGGACGCCGCACCCGCGCGCCTCATCTCCGAGGCCATTACTCAACGCATGATCGCCGAAAGTGCCCAGCATATTCACATAGAGCAGGTGCAGGATCTGGTGGAAGAAGAACTCATGCGCCAGGGACACTATCGCGTAGCCAAGGCCTACATCCAGTTCCGCGCCATGCGCGTGGACGGTCGCGACCGCGAGGCACGCGAGGCGGAGTTGCGTGCCAGCGAACTGGCCGATGAAAGCGGCCAGCAGGAAATGGTCGTCGTCCGCATCGATGACAAAACAACCGTTCTCTGGGATGGTGTCGATCTGAAGAAGCGCGTCGATTATGCGATTCTCGGACTCGACCTCTGCCTGACGCGCTCGGAAATCGAGCACGAGTTGCGTCGCTCACTTACCGGTGAGATCACCGGCGATCATCTCAAGCAGACCGTCATCCTCAATGCCAAATCGCTCATGGAGCAGGACGCGGATTTCACCAAATTCGCCGCGCGAATTCTGCTCACTTACATCTACGAAGAAGTTCTTGGCTGGGACATTTTGCGTGATGGCATCGGTGCCCTCGCTGAATTCCACCGCCGCGCCTTCAAGCGCAACCTCCAGCGCGGAGTCGAGATCGAGCGTTACAATCCGCGACTTCAGCAGTTTGACCTGGAAAAACTTTCCGCTGCGCTCGATCCCAGCGCGGATATGGAGTTCGACTTCCTCGGCATTCAGACCCTCTACGATCGTTATCTCATCGTGGATAAAAAAGCCAAGCCCTCGCGCCGCCTGGAGACGCCCCAGCTTTTCTGGATGCGTGTCGCCATGGGACTTTTCGTGCAGGAAACTGATCCGACCGAGAAGATCATCGCGCTCTACCGTCTCTATAAAGGCCGTCGCTTCTGTTCCAGCACGCCGACCTTGTTCAACAGCGGCACCCTGCACTCTCAGCTCTCCTCGTGCTATCTTTACAAGGTGGATGACAGCATTGAGTCCATCATGATTCGCGGCATCGCCGAGAACGCCTTCCTCTCCAAGTGGGCCGGCGGTCTGGGCGGA
>JAIOQF010000029.1 GCA_021413535.1 Verrucomicrobiota bacterium | reverse complement strand
TTCGCCTGTGGGAACTTCAAGTATGACACCACCAGTGAGGATGAACTGGTCTTCGGGTTTGTCGATGAGGGCATACTTCATGCCGATCTGGAGATCGCCCCAGCCCTCGATCTTCGAGCCGGCGCCAGGATTGATCACGTTGTAGCCGCCTTTGCTGAATATCAGCGCAAGTCGGTCAGTGACGGCCCAGCGAAGCTGAATGCCATAGACTTGGAGATCGCCGCCTTGGGTTATGAAATCTTTGGACAAGTTTTGATAGCCGAAGGCGGGACGGATTTCGCTGCGGATGATTGCATCCTCGAAGATGATGGGATCGAGCACTGGATTAAGGGTGTCGTCCTTCCAGTTGGCGACTTCGTCGAGGGTGGGTTGTTTTGGCGAAGGGGCGGGTGTGCCAGCTTGCGAGGTTTGTGCCAGCAAGGCGAACACAAACGTCAGAAGGCAAGGCCCCAATGAGAGGGCTTTTGAGAGTGCGCGGAGTGATGATGGGAGTTTCATGCACGATATTTTAGAGGAATTGATTTGAAATTACCACTAAAATTTTCATTTAATTAAGAATAACTAAAAATATCAGTAACTAGTTGATGCGCTGCGAGCATTCTTATTTTTGATATTACGGTTATTAAAAGGCGATTGCTGGCCGAGTGAGCACAGATTTTTTGTGATTTTGAGTCACAAGTTTACTAATATAAGTTTAAATTCTCACTTATTTTAAATAAACTATTGTATGAACATCAATATTAATGTATGTTTTACAAATATTCACCATTTTGCCTCTCATGTCTGCGACGCCACCCTCCACTCATCCTCTTTCAAACTCTAACGAATCTCTTGCTTCCCGCCCTCTCGTTCTCGTCGTGGATGATGAGAAGGGGCAGCGTGATCTACTTACCGCAGTGCTGGCATCAGCCTGCCGGGTGGATACGGCCGCATCAGTCAGCGAGGCCGTGATCAAGGCCGAGCTTTCTCCGCCAGCGTTAGTAATCATGGACTACGCCATGCCGGCCGCGTCAGGCATTGAGGGTTTAAAGCAATTGCGCGCAATCTATCCGCAACTGCCGGTGGTGATGTTGACTGGTTACGCTGATCTCGAGGTAGCTCGTCAGGCGATTCAATTGGGCGCGGTGGAATATGTGCTCAAGCCCTTTGCGCCGGAGGATCTGAATGCAGTCGTCGCCGCTTGTCTCAAATTGGAAGCCCGGCCTGCCTCCTCGCCAAGGGAAACTCCTTACGCCCTCCAGCGTCGGCTGGCAGGAAGCGTCGATCTTTGGCGGAGCAAGCTTCCATCGGTTACCAGCGCCAACCATCTTGAGGCAACTCTGGAGTCGGGAAGACTGGTTGAGGCCAAGGTTCTCCGCCTGGGGCGGGATGCGGTTCAAGTCGAAGTCTACGAGCCCGCTTTCTGGCTGGAAGAAAATGTGCAGAAGGTCTCGAATCTTCAGATTTGGGTGGGTGGCGAACTGGCCTATAGCGGCCCCGGGGAACTCAGTCGCATCTTGCCGGCGGGACCTACCAGCATCTGCGAGTTCTCCATGACGAACTCCTGGACTGATTCGCAGGAGGTGTCCATCGGCAGCGATGTTGCCGAACTGGCTCAGGATTTCGTCGCCGAGTGGCGTCAGACGGCCAGGCTGAGCGATGCCTTCAAACTGGCCGTGGCCAATGCCGCAACACTGCTTGGTGAATTGCGCGACTGGCTGGTGGGCGTTGAGGCGAAGCACCCGGAAATTTCTGAAAGCAAGAATCGAGCTTCCCTGGAAGCACTCTATGAGCAGACCGCGCCCCTGTTGAATGAGGCTTTCGTTTCGTTTGAAGAGGAAGCCGCAAAAATTCCCGATGCCTTGGTAGGAATCTATGCCGAACACGTCCGCTTCCAGCTGCACCCCTTGGTTCTTTGTGCGCCGTTTGTGCATCGATGCTTCACGAAGCCACTTTCTTATCCGGGAGATTTTGGAGTGATGAACTACATGCTGGGCGACCCTTTTGAGGGAGCCACGATCTTTGCTAAAATTGTGAATGCCTGGGTAATTCGCAGCGGAACTTGTGCGACTTATCGGCATCGCGTCCAGCATCTGGAGGGCATGTTGCACTCAGAAGCAAATCAGGTGCACGCCATATCGGAGCGACCTCTCCGGGTGTTAAGCCTTGGTTGCGGCATCGCCCCTGAGGTCCGGGCGTTCCTGCAAAATTCGCCCAGAAGCGAAGGAAGCGATTTCACTCTGCTGGACTTTAATCCGACCACTGTCACCTGTGCCCGCGAGCAAATCGCCGCGACATTGAATGAGACCCAGCGTCAGGCTACGGTGACCATCCATGAATTTTCCGCACAACAGATGCTGGCCCATGGTTCGCGCCTGATTGCGGGCCAGGACGCCAAGCTCCCAGAGTTCCTCAGTCGCGACACTTATGATGTGGTCTATTGTGCCGGACTTTTCGATTACCTCTCGGACAGGGTTTGCCAACGGCTGGTCGAGATATTCTGGCACCTCGCCGCCCCCGGGGGCGCGGTCGTCATTAGTAATTGTTCGCTGCCCAATCCCATGCGCGGTTTCATGGACTACGTTGTCGATTGGAGACTGATTCACCGTCTCGAAGATGGCGTTCGGGATTTGGCCCCGGCGGAGGCGAATCGTGCCTTGGAAACCAAGATATCTCCCGGAGGAAGTGAAGTTTTTCTTCATCTTCGCAAGCCCATCCGCAGCACCGTGGAGCAGGCGATCGGCGAATCCAATGATCTAAACCGATGGACAATCGATACAGTCATGATGAACAAGGTTCAGGATCAGGAAGCCACCATCAGCATAATTACAAAAACAAGTTGAATTTCCATATTTAAACGCTATATTCATATGTTATGAGTATAGCGTCAGCCTGGACAAATCTCCTCAAAGAGGAGAATAAGCGCCTGACGCTGCGCAACATCCGAACCTTGTGTCTGTTCGGAATGACCATGGTGCCCGCTTGCACCATCCTCGATAAATTCGCCTATCCCGATCTTTGGTGGGAGTTTTTCATTATTAGGGCCGTGGCTGCGGCTTTCATGATCGCGATTCTGACCCTGTCTTATACAGATTTTGGCTCGCGAAACTATCGGATATTGGTGCTCCTCATTCCTCTGGTTCCCTTGGTCACTGTCGCCAGCATGATCTGGCGATCAGGTGAACCTAGTTCTCCATACTACGCCGGACTCACCTTGGTTCTCGTGGGATTCGGCTTTCTCTTTCAATGGAGCTACGTCGAAAGTCTCATCGCCGTGCTGTTCACCTTGCTAATTTATCTTGTCGCGACCGTTCCCCACCTTCCAGCGATGCCTTTCGGCACCCCGGTATTCGGGCAGTTTGTGAACAATACGATGTTTCTGATCCTGAACAGCATCATCATTGTAACCGGTTGCCGTGTGCACCAGCGTATCCGAGAGAACGAGGTTGTCTCCCGTTACCGGCTCGCCGATAGTCGGAAGGAACTCGAAGAAAAGCATCTGGAACTCATCGAGATGGACCGGCTCAAATCGGATTTCTTCTCCAACGTGACTCATGAATTGCGCACCCCGCTGACGCTCATTCTCGCGCCCCTGCAACGGCTCTTGCGCCAGTCGGCCACTTCGCAAACGGAAACGGTCCAGGACAAGCTGGAAGTGCATGAAGAAATCAGCGGCATCTATCAAAACAGCCTCCGCCTTCTGAAACTCATCAATGAACTGCTCAATTTCTCCAGCGTCGATGCCAGAAGGCTGCGCATCGAGCATGAAGCATTCCGCATGGATGAGTTCCTCGACCGCATTACCCGCTCCATTCGCAACATGGCCGAGCAGGGTCGTGTCACCCTCACGCAGGATCGGCAGATGCAGCTCAGCATGGTCCGCGGCGACGAGGAGAAGCTGGAAAAAATTCTGCTCAATCTTCTCTTCAACGCGGTGAAATTTACACCGGGCGGCGGTCGCGTTGATCTACAAATCAATCAGCACGAAGACGAGATCATCTTCGAAGTCGCCGATACCGGGGTCGGTATCCCGGCGGCAAGTTTGCCCTTCATCTTCGATCGCTTCTGGCAGGCTGACACCTCCGCTACGCGGCGCCATACCGGCACCGGCCTTGGTTTGTCTCTCGTTAAAGAATTCGCCGAGGCCATGGGTGGTCGCGTGGAGGCGGAAAGCCAGGTCGGGGTGGGGACCACGCTGCGAGTCATCCTGCCTTGTCTCTATGAAAATGCCGTTCCGGTCATTGGACTTGAACTTATGGATGTGGTGCCAGTATTCGCAGTCGAGTCCAGTGACACTGCCGAGCCGAGTCCTGCTTTGGGGGCCTGGATTCGCTCGATCCATCGTGAAGCAGATCAAGCCTGCGTCAATCTTCCGGAGAGTCTTGATCTCGCCGAGATCAGCATCGAGGCGGAAGCCACATCAGATCGGGCCAGCCTCCCGTTGGTGCTCATCGCGGATGACGAACCGGACATGCTGCGGTTCATGCGCAAAGAATTGGAAGCAAAATACCGCATCATCGAAGTTGCGGACGGTTATACCGCGCTGGAGGCGGCGCTCCAGCATCGTCCCGATCTGGTCATCGCTGATTACATGATGCCCAATCTCGATGGTCTGGCCCTCTGCCATGAGATTCGCACCAGCGAGCAATGCCTGCGGACACCGATCATGCTTGTGACCGCGCGCTCCGATGAAGCAGTGCGGCTGAACGCTTTGCACCTGGGCGCCAACGACGTGCTGGTGAAACCGTTTTCCCTCAGCGAATTCAACAGCCGCGTGCACAACCTCGTCGAAAATCATCTCTTGGAAAGAAAGGTCGAGTCGCGCAACATCGAGCTGGAGAAAACCCTTGGGGAACTCCGCGCTGCGGAGCGCGAGCTCATCCAGTCGGAAAAAATGGCTGCGCTCGGCATTCTCACGGCCGGGATCATGCACGAAATCAACAACCCGCTGAACTTTACCCGCAGCGCGCTTTATGTGCTGGAACGCCGGGCTGCGAAGCTGCGGGTGGAAAACAGCAGCGAGATCATTGGCATGATCGCCGATTTGCGCGAGGGCGTCAGTCGTGTCTCCACCATCGTGGCTGACTTGCGCGGCTTCTGCCATCCGGAGGAATTGGTCGCATCCGACTGCTCGATTGCGGAGCCATTGCAAAGCGCGGTGCGGCTTCTCGCGGGCCCGTTTCGTGAATCTTCCGTCATCCTTGAGGACGACGTGCCGGAGACGCTCACGGTGCGTGGCGACAAGAATCAGCTCACGCTGGTGTTTCTCAATCTGCTAAAAAATGCGCTCGATGCGCTCTCGACTACAACCGTCAGCAGCGGCGATCAGCGCCAGATCCGGGTCAGCGCCAGCGCCCGGGGGGCTGATCTGGTGGAAGTCTCTGTCACCGACAATGGCCCCGGCATTCCCATGGAGCATCTCACGCATATCTTCGATCCGTTCTTCACGACCAAGGCTCCCGGCGAAGGCACGGGGCTGGGCCTCTCGATCTGCTACCGGATCATCTCCGCCCATGGCGGAGCCATTACCGCCAACTCCCAGCCTGGCCTAGGCACGCAGTTCACCATCCGGCTGGCCCGGGTTTCTGCGGAAGAACGCAGCATCCCGGAACAACTGCCGGTTCTGAGCGCCTGACCCTATGGTGACACAACAATTTTTTCCCATGTCCTCGACCACTCTATCGCCCGCCCGACGGAAAGTCCTCTATGTGGACGATGAAAAACTTTCTTTGAAGTATTTTCAGGAAATCGTCTGCGAGGAATTTGATGTCCTCACCGCTCACAGCGCCGAGGAGGGCTGGTCCGTGGTCGAGCAAGATCCCGAGGCCGTGGCCATCGTCGTTGATCTACCAATACATCAGTAAACCCTGGGACCCCGGCTCCCTCCTGCCCACTCTTCGCGCTGCGATGGACGGATTCATCCTCCGCGCTGAACGCAAACAGCTCCTCATCGAGAAAGCCATCATGGTGCGCGATCTCATCGTCAGCGACCGGCTTGCTGGCTATGGCGTGCTTGCCGAGGGTATCAACCATCACTTGAGAAACGCCCTCGTGCCCGTGGAAGTTTTTCTCCAGCTCGCCGGCGGTGAAGGCGCTGCGGAATATGCCAACGGCATGGAACCGGAGTTTCTCGAAGAACTCCGGCAGGCCGCGCAGATCCAGGTGCGGCGCATTACGGAAATGCTGGGAAAACTTTCTACAATCCACAAAGTCAAAACCCCGCGAAAGGACGATACCCTCGCGCCAGCGGATCTCTGGCGCGAAGTGATCGCCCAGCTGGCACCCGAACTCGAAGAAAAAAATGCCACCATCGCACTCAGGGTTCCCCAGCCAGTTCCGTTTGTTGTTTGCAATCGCAACCGCCTCACCCAAATCCTTCGCCTGGTGTTGGAAGACGAAATCGAGCGCATCGATCCTGACGGCGTCATCACCATCTTCCTGGAGCATCGAGCTGGCAACGAAGACCTCGCCGAGCATATTTGCATGGAGATCAGCGACACCGGGGTCGATGTGGATCCTGTGCGGCTCGCTTCTGTATTCACGCCATTTTTCTTGCGACCGGAAAATCCCCAGCACGTCAGCCTCAATCTGGCCACCAGCTATGTCACGCTGTGCAGCCTCGGCGGCTGGGCCACCGCCACTAACGATCCCGAACGGGGCACGGTTATGACTCTTTGCCTGCCGCTGATTGCACCTGAACGCTCGTCGGACAAGACGCCGCTGGAAGCTTGGGAACGCGTTTTGGGATCAGCCGACTAAAGGCGCTGAGCAAAATAGTGGAGTGCGGCATCAGTAAAAAGAAGATTTAATGCATTAAATCTTTACATAACTGTAATATTATCTATAATTTCCATCAAATGCAGCCTGTTGCTCCTGAACTTTCGAAGTGCACTTCCCCGACGGGTCTGTGCTTGGAGCCGACTGCCGCTGATTGGGTGTTCGTGGCCGAGCAGATGTCGGAAGCCTTGCTAATAATTAAGGCCGACGGTTCCATCGCAGCGGCCAACTCACATTTCACTGAGTGGTTTGGACTGCCCCATGGCGCTGATGAAATCGGCCAGAAGATTGATGCGCTGCACAAAAGTTTTGCGACATGTTTTACGGAAGGAAAAATCTTTGAAGAAAAATGGCAGCGCCTCACCTCCGCGAAAACCAGTGGCACTACGGAAATCTGGGAGATCAATCACCCCGCGCACCGATATTTGGAACTTCGCATCGTTCCACTGCCGGACCATGCGGGAACTGTCTTTTTCTGGCGTGATAAGACGGAAAAGCACAGCTTACAG
The DNA here is from genome assembly GCA_021413535.1 of Verrucomicrobiota bacterium. Taxonomy (GTDB): domain Bacteria; phylum Verrucomicrobiota; class Verrucomicrobiia; order Verrucomicrobiales; family Verrucomicrobiaceae; genus VFKE01. The sequence continues at coordinate 2,984 of JAIOQF010000029.1, read as the reverse complement.
GATGCGTTGCATCGCGCCCAACGCATGGAATCGCTTGGTCGTCTCTCGGGAGGAATTGCGCACGATATCAACAATCTGCTCACCGCTATCAGCGGCAACTTGAGTCTTGCGCAGCAGCATCTGGAAACCGGCTTCCCCGCAGAAGCACGCAATCTGCTGGCCACAGCGTCCAAGGTCGCGCTCGGCGGACGCGACCTCGTAAAGCAACTACTGACTCATGCGCGTAAGAAAGTCGAAAGCGTCCAAAGCTTTGACCTGAGTGATCTCATTACGGATGTGCGCGGATTACTGAAACACTCCATCTCACCGCTGGTGCTGGTGGAAGTTCAGCTGCCCAAGTCCCTCTGGAACGTCACTGCAGATCGCAACAGCATCCAGCAAGTGGTCATCATCCTCTGCGTCAATGCCGTCGACGCCATGAAGGGCCGCGCCAACAGCCGCCTCACGCTGACAGCCGCCAATTCTCCGCGTGCCATTTCGCGTCCCGCCGGTCGGGGTCAGGCTGGCACCGACTACGTCTGTCTACAGGTGCGCGACAATGGCTGCGGCATTCCTCCTGAAGTTTTACAAAATATCTTTGAGCCCTTCTACACCACCAAGGCTCAGGGTGAAGGCACCGGCCTCGGCCTCTCCATCTCGCACGATATCGTGGCTAAATTTGGCGGCTGGATCGAATGTGAATCTCAGCCCGGTGCTGGCACCACGTTCAGCGTCTATCTCCCACGTGGCGAAAAAGTGGCCGTGGAGAAAAAGCCCGCGCCCGTTCCCTTCGCCAAGAGGTTTCCCTCGACGTCCAACGCGGAGCGCATCCTGGTGGTGGATGACGATGCTCTGGTGCGCGCGGTCAGTGCGCGTCTCCTCAGTGGTGTCGGCTACAAGGTTTTCACGGCCATCGATGGAGTAGAAGCCCTCGAATGGCTCCGCACACCGGGCAATGCGGCGGACTTGATCCTGCTGGATGTCTCCATGCCTCGTCTCTCCGGTCATGATACCATGCATGAAATTCGCCAGCTCTGCCCCGGCGTTCCAATCGTGATGTGCAGCGGATCACTCACCCTTTGCGATCCTGACGCACCCCAGGAAGGTGATCCTACAGCACCACCACCAGATGGCCGGATTAGCAAACCCTACGACGTGATCGAACTCACCCGCATGGTGCGCAGCGTGCTCGACAATCGACCGGCTGCTGCTGAAGTTTGCGTGGCTTAAGTTTCGTCCGCTCCCCATCCAATTATTGGCGGTGCACTTTTGGTTCAGACAAAGAATCAAAGACTTAGGCGGAGATAAGTGATGGGGCAGGACGGAGGGCTGCCAGGGAAAAGTAATCGACACATCGATCGGATTTTTTACTTTTTACTTATCCCTTTTCACTTATCCGTTTCCCAGTGTTTCATCTTGCCTACGTTTTCGAACGATTTCCGACCTTCACGCAGACCTTCTGCGTGCGGGAGATTCTGGAGCTGGAGCGAATCGGCGTGAAGCCAGTAATCTTTTCCATTCACGATACACGCGCGGAGGACATTCGACATTTTCCGGCGGAGCTGGCCGGGCGCGTTCAGTTTCTGCCGCCGGAAGAAAAACTTTACGAGGAAGTCCGCCGGCTGATCGATGAGAAGAAACTGCCGCAGAGCGTGGTGCTTACCTTGCGCTACTGGGGTGAGCGACCAGACAAGCCGCGCGTCTATGAGGCGGCATGGATCGGTCATAAGCTCCGGGAATTGAATGCGCGAGTCTGGCATGCGCACACCCATTTCGCGGGCATTGGCGCTCGCACCTGCTGGTGGCTGCGAAAGTTTTATGGGCTCAGCTTTAGTTTTACCGCTCATGCCAATGACGTTTTCTGTCAGGTGGAATCACAAAAGCCCGGACTTCCTGAGTTGTTTCGCGATGCCAGCCTGGTGGTCACGGTGAGCGACTACACGGCGAAGCGCTTGCGCTTGCAGTATGCCGAGGCCGCCCCGCGCATCCGCCGCGTTTACAACGGTCTCGATTTCGCGCCCTTCGTGGAGGCGCGCTCCAAGGCTGATCGAAGCCGGGCTGCGGGCGGAATACTCAGCGTGGGTCGTCTGATTGAAAAGAAAGGTTATGACGATCTCATCAGTGCTTGTGCCTTGTTGCGTGATCGGGGAATCAAATTCAATTGCCGCATCGTCGGAGAAGGACCGCTGGAAACGGAACTCAAATCACAAATCACCAAGCTCAATCTGCAAGATGCGGTGCAACTCACGGGCCCGCTGCCGATGAACGAAATCATCCGTCTGCTGACTGAGGAGACACAAGTTTTCGTGCTGGCCTGCAAGACGGAACACGATGGTGGAAAAGATAATCTGCCCACGGTTCTGATGGAAGCAATGGCAGCCTCGCTGCCCTGTGTTTCCACGCGGCTGGCCGGAGTTCCGGAGATGGTGATCGATGGTGTGACCGGCTTGCTTTGCAATGAACGCCATCCTGAACAACTCGCGGGCGAGATCGGTGCCCTGTTGCAGGATCCGGAGCGATGCGATGCGATGGGTGCGGCAGGTCTGGGACATGCCAAGACTCATTTTGCGAAGGAAGTAACTGCTCGTGAATTGTTGCGCGCTTTCGCTGCCCACAGCGCGATGCGCTTTGATGTCTCGCTGGCGTTGCGCGAAAAACTAATCAGCGAGTTCTTGCTGAGAATGTTTAAGAGCACCTCCCAGCTGCGGCATCAGGTCGTGAAGGCACGCGACAAGACTTTCGATCTGGATCGCTTCATGAGCGGCGCTTAGCGTGAGCCGCAGTCGGGCGCTGCCGCGAGCCACCGTAGGATAACGGATCGCGGGAATGAGAAAGCCGCGCTTCAGCAGCGCGGCGCTGGTTTGCATCGCGCTGGATTCGTCGCCGATGATCAATGGAAGGATCGCAGCCACGGAGGAACGCGACACCGCGTTGATGTTCGCTCGCAGTTTATTGCGCAACTCATCTCCGAGCAGGCTCTGAACGATCTCCACTGCTCTAGCCGC
>JAIOQF010000060.1 GCA_021413535.1 Verrucomicrobiota bacterium | reverse complement strand
GCACCTGCTGCTGCCACGCGGTGATGCCGATCATCATGTTGTGATCAGGCAAGCCGTTTGATTCGACATAGAGAAAGTTAGCGTCCCATCTGGCATTCACCTTCGGCGCAAAGGCCATGAATGGTAACGCCTGCGAAGGTGCGGACTGGGACGCTGAAACCACCGTGGCTGCGTATTGAAGCAACACGGCTCCGCCGGCATTCGAGGCCAGCACCGCCTGCGCTGAACGCGTGTCCGCCGTTTTCACCTGGGCGTCATGCTGATGAAAAAACTCAGCGAGCATTTTCGTCCGATAGGCTTCATCGAACACGAGCTTGTGTTCGACGCCAGTCTGATGAGGGGAGTGGGCGCCAATTGGTGTTGCCGCATGAATTGCCACGAGGGCACAGAGAATACGGTTCAGATAAGCTGGCATCTTGGAATAATGATGCCCCAATAAACTTGGCGTTGAGGATAAAGTTGCGGCCGATGTGATCTGGCCGGCATATTTGATCCGATAAACATCGTCCGATTACGATTGTTTACGAAAAAACATCCCCTGATGACCAATCGAATGGTGATCAAGGTAAGGTCGGCCAGTGCCCGCTGATGATGGAGTTGCCCCCTACTCTGCTTTGGCCCCGCCACCACCGCGCTTGCCAATCGTGCCGCCTTTTTCAGCGAGCATAGCTCGGACGGTGGCCTCAACTTCCGCGTAGAGCACGGGATCGGCCTTGAGCGCGTCTTTGCAGGCGTCGCGTCCCTGGGCGAGTTGCGTGCCTTTGTAGCTGATCCAGGAACCGCGCTTCTGCAGGATGTCATAGTCCAGCGCGAGATCGAGCATGGAACCAACACCGCTGATGCCCTCGTTATACATGAGGTCGAACTCGGCCTCAGTGTAAGGCGGCGCGAGCTTGTTCTTCACCACTTTCACTCGTGTGCGATTTCCCATCACCGTGCCATCGGCATTCTTGATCGCGCCGATGCGCCGGATGTCGATGCGCACGCTGGCGTAGAACTTGAGCGCCTTGCCGCCAGGCGTGGTTTCGGGATTGCCGAACATGACGCCGATTTTCTCGCGAATCTGGTTGGTGAAAATACAGCAGGTGCGCGCCTTGGCGATGATGGCGGTGAGTTTGCGCATGGCGGCGCTCATCAGTCGGGCCTGCGCACCGACGGTGGAATCGCCGATCTCCCCTTCCAATTCCTGCCGGGTCACGAGCGCGGCCACGGAGTCGAGCACGATGACATCCAGCGCGTTGGAGCGCACCAGGGTTTCGCAGATGCGCAAGGCTTCCTCGCCACTGCTGGGCTGCGAAACGAGCAGCTCTTCCATCTTCACACCAAGCTTTCGCGCGTAGGTCGGATCGAGCGCGTGCTCCACGTCGATGAACGCGGCCAGGCCGCCGGCTTTCTGAGCTTGCGCGATGACGGTCAAAGTCAGCGTTGTCTTGCCCGAAGATTCCGGGCCATAAACCTCCACGATGCGGCCGCGCGGGAATCCGCCGATGCCGAGCGCCTGATCAATGAGCAGATTGCCGGTGGGAATGACCGCGATATCAACATGTGTGTCCTCGCCCATGCGCATGATTGCACCCTCACCGTAGTCCTTCTGGATCTGCTGGATGGCCAGTTCGAGATTCTTCCCGCGGGCCTCGGCAATTTTATTGGAGACGGGTTCGAGGGAAGTTTCTTTGGGTGCGCGCGCCATGGTTTTAAGTGGTTGGAAGGTGAAGATGTGGTGAGCAATGTCCGAGGTTTCCCCGGCACGAGGGGTGTAATGCAGCACCCGAAAATGTCAAATATGTTCTTTTGAACACTTGTCTATTTTGGTCCACATTTACCAGTTGTGCTGCGCTTTTTCCAGATCGTCCGCAAGACCACCCAGGACTTTATAATAGCCGCTGAACATGCCGATGATGCGCGAGGCGACATAGAGCACCACCAGCACATAGAAAATTCGCGGCATCCATTCGGCGACGCGATCTTGCGCGCGGGCCGCGAGCTGCGCCTCAGCGACAGCCCAGCGACCGAACTCATGATCCAGCGTGCCAGCGTGCTCGGCCATCTCTATCGAGTTGTTAAACTCAAAACTAAATCCGCCGGCGCTGCGCAGTGAATTCGAGAAATTATCGCCCGCCTCGATTTTTTCCGCTGCACTCCGCGCGCCCTCATTCAGCACCGCGCTGCGCGACGCACCGCCAGCCAGCCGCAAAGCATCGGACATTTTCAAGGCCGCGAGCAAGCTGGTGTGCATCACCTGGGAAAAACGCGCCAGCGCCCAATGCCGCCGCACCGAACCGACCAGCGGCATCCGCCTGAGCAGACGATCCGCGGCCACTGAACTCGCCGCCGCGCGAGACCACAGCACCGCCCCAGCCGCCACCACCGCAATCAAACCCCAAAGCACCACCAGCCGCAGCGGGATGCCGGCGAACCCGGCGCTTAAGCCGCCCTCAATCACCTTGGAAAAATCGGGCACCACGATCGCGAAATGCACCAGGATCAACGGATAAACCAGCGCACCCAGCGCTTTGCTGGTGCTCTGATGTCGCACTTCAAAATATTTCACCAGCTCCGCGCAAGCCTCATCGAGACGTCCGCCGCGTTCGCCCGCCGCCAGCAAACCAATCTCCAGTTCGCTGCTGCCGGACGGACGATATTCCAGTGAACCCGCCACACTGCGTCCCTCGGCCAATCCTTGACGAAGCCCTTCAAGCCAGGCGCGTCGCCCGGCGGACGGATTTTGTCCCAGCATGAGATCGATTCCCCGGTCCAGATGAAACCCCGACTTCAGCAAGGTGCCGAGATCATGATAAAGCCGGGTCTTGTCCTTGGAAGAAAGCGCCATATTGAAATCGCGAAGAGTTAATCTAAAAATAAATTGAGCTTGGATTGAGTGCGAGCAAAGAACACCAAGGGATCAGTGCGAGGGGCAATCCGCACTTCATTCCGCTGGTTTCTTCAGTTGCTTCTCGCGAATAATAAACTTCCAACCATCGTCCCAATCGCCGATCTCAATAGTCAGAGGATACGCTCCGGTCGTTCCTTTGACCTTGCAATCAAACACATATGGAGGGACCCGAGCGCCTGTTTCTGCCCGCCCTTCAATCACATCGCTGCTCCGAGGGCCGAGCCGTAAAGCACCGCCAACGGGATTCACATCGAAACATTGATTAATGACCACGAGCAACTTTGGACAGTCTTTTTCTAACCGTTGACAGACCTCAGCCCAACTGAGGCTTCCACCGGCCATGGCAAACGGAGCTAGAAACAGTGACACCACAATTGCGAGGCAGATTCTCATGGGTTTTTTATTGCTACGTCTATCATGGAATGTAGGATGCGCATCGTGATTTCAGCAATGCTACGAGTGAAGGCTCCATGTATTCATATTCGTCGGGAATGTCGAGAACTGCTATACGCTTTCCAGCCAGGGCACGCTTGAACTTCCGATTAAGCCGATTGCAGTGCGCCTTCTCCATTACGATGATCAAATCCGCCCACTCGATCTGTTCTTCCGAAAGAGGAATTTCTGCATCGTTATTGAGTCCGGCTGAATCAACCTCGATGGCAGGGTGATCGGCAAAAATTGCTTCTGCGGTAGGACTCCGAAGCTTGTTCTGGGAGCAGAGGAACAGAATATGCTTCTTCATTTGTTGGCGACAGTTGAAGTGTGACACGCAGAGATCGCGCGTCCAGCACGAACCAGCAACGTTGGCCACCACTGTCTTATCCGCCGCATCTTCATATCTCCATTCCTGTTAATTCTGTCTTAAATCCGCCTTCACTTCCCAAGCTCACTCACCGAATACCCCGGACGCTCAAAACTCAATTTTCTTCGAGTGCGCCTTGCGTTTCTTGAGGTTTATTCTCCCTTCACGCACCCTCATGCCTTCCTCCGACGACGAACACTGGATGACTCTGGCCCTGGCCCAGGCCGCGCGCGGCATCGGCCTGACTTCGCCCAACCCCGCCGTCGGCGCGGTGAT
>JAIOQF010000059.1 GCA_021413535.1 Verrucomicrobiota bacterium | reverse complement strand
CTGCAAGGCAGCAACACGGGGCAGACCCATGAGCACGCCGCCGTCGGCCATGGCTTCGATCACAGTGTAAACATAAGCGGGCCCACTGCCGCTCAAGCCCGTGACGGCATCCAGCAAATTCTCAGTGACTTCGCTCACAGTGCCAACGGCTCCGAGAATGGACTTTGCCGCAGCAGCATCCTTGTCTGTGGCCTTGCTCCCGCGGACGAACGCAGATGCGCCTTGTAATACAAGCGCAGGAGTATTCGGCATCGAACGAATCACGCGATGATTCCCGCCGAGCCAGCCTTCAAGCTGCTTCAAGGTCAGCCCGGCGGCGATGGAGAGAAACAGCCGCGCGCGGCTTGATGCCAGAGTTTCGAGAAGCTTCTGCATGTCATGCGGCTTCACGGCGAGAATGATGATGTCACTCGCAGCGGCAACATCGGAAGGTGCTTTGACATTTTTAAGCCCCTTGAATTCCTTCGCGAGCGCAGTTGAAGCTTCGGGGAATTTATCGCAGGCAGTAATGTCCGTGGGCTTGACCAGTCCCGCTTTGATTACGCCGCGCAAGAGTGCGCCGCCCATTTTGCCACAGCCGATGAGTCCGAGTTTCATGTGGCGCTGAGTTTAATGCGAGTTCGGAATTCAACAAGGGGCGACGATTGCGGGCATCCGTTCCCGCCCAACAAACGAATACATTTTAGAATGATTCTAAGAATGATTCTTGATCTGGCTAAAAAGCCGCCTACTCTGCCCCTCCCGCCATGCCTCCCGCCTCACCTAAATCATCCACCAAACCCACCGGTTTGGACTGCCGCATGGCCGTTTTGGGCGCTGGCGTCCGCCTGACTCCACACCGGCGCGAGGTCTTTCAGGTGCTGGCCGAATCCACGGATCACCCAACAGCTTACGATGTCTTCAACCGTGTGAAAGATCGCTCGCCCAACATCTCGCTTGCGACCGTTTACAACTGCTTGGAACATCTGACCACCAGTGGTGCAATCAAGCAGGTGCACGTCGAACGCTCTCAAGCCCGCTACTGCGCCAACTTGCGCGAGCACGTCCATTTTCATTGTGACTCCTGTGGAAAAGTTTCCGACGCGCTGCCGACAACGGATTTTGATCCCGCGCAATTCTGGCAACTGCCACCAGGTGCACGAGTGCAGAACGCGAGCGTCGCCATCCACGGCCAATGCCCCGATTGCGCCAAAAACCATTCCAAATCTCGCCACTGATTCATCCTTCCGCCTTCATCCTTTCCCCCATGTCCCTCAAAATCGAAAACCTCCACGCCGGCATTCCCGGACGCGAAATCCTCAAGGGCCTCACACTCGAAGTGAAACCCGGCGAAGTCCACGCCATCATGGGGCCGAACGGCTCCGGTAAAAGCACACTTAGCAAAGTGCTCGCCGGCCATGAAGAATACGCCGTAACCGAAGGCAAGGTTATGCTTGATGATACAAACCTGCTCGATCTCGCCGTCGATGCCCGCTCCCGCGCCGGACTCTTCCTCGCCTTCCAATATCCCTTTGAAATCCCCGGCGTGAGCAATGCCAACTTCATCCGCGCCGCACTCCAAGCCCGTCTACCGAAGGGCGAAGACATCGACGCTGTCGCATTCTACAAGCGCATGTATGCCCGAATGGACGAACTCGAAATGAGCCGCAGCTTTACCGCACGCAGCGTGAATGAGGGCTTCTCCGGCGGAGAAAAGAAACGCAACGAAATCCTCCAGATGATGATGCTGGAACCGAAGTATGCCGTGCTCGATGAAACGGACAGCGGTCTCGACATTGACGCCTTGCGCATTGTCTCCAAAGGCGTCAACGCCATGCGCTCTTCCGAGCGAGGCCTGCTCGTCATCACTCATTACCAACGCCTGCTCGACTACATCAAGCCGGACGTCGTGCACGTGATGGTGGACGGCCGGATAGTCCACAGCGGCGGCCCCGAACTGGCGCTCGTGCTCGAAGAAAAAGGCTACGACTGGGCCAAGGAAGAACTCGTGAACGCAGCCTAAATCCCCTTATCACTTTTACTCACCCCTTTTCACTTCTTCCCCCATGACCACCGAAACTCCAGACATCTCCGACATCCGGGCGGACAGCGTGGGCGATTTCCGCTTCCCCGAGCAGCATAAGTTCGACGCCGGCATGGGCCTGAGCGAAAAGACCGTTGATTACATTTCCGACGTTAAGAACGACGACAAATGGGTGCGTGACTTCCGCAAGCACGGCCTCAAGACCTTCCTGGAAAAACCGATGCCGACGCATTGGGCGACGAAGGACTTGGAGAACATTCATTTCGACCAGTTTCGTTACTACTTGTCCGACGGCCAGAAGCCAAAGCGCAGCTGGGACGACGTGCCCGACGACATCAAGCGCACCTTCGACCGGCTCGGCATCCCCGAGCAGGAACGCAAATTCCTCGCCGGCGTCGAAGCGCAGTATGATTCCGAAGCCGCCTACTCGAACGTGAAGAAGGTTGTCGAGGAACAGGGCGTCATCTTCCTCAACAGCAGCGAAGCCTTGCAGAAGCATCCGGAAATTTTTCGCAAGTGGTTCGGCAAAGTCATCCCCACCGGCGACAACAAATTCTCCGCGCTCAACAGTGCCGTGTTCAGCGGCGGCTCATTCATCTACATCCCGCCCGGCGTGAAAGTAAAGCATCCGCTCCAAGCTTACTTCCGCATCAACAGCGAACAGTTCGGCCAGTTCGAGCGCACGCTCATCATCGCCGACGAAGGCGCCGAGGTCATGTATATGGAAGGCTGCACTGCGCCCAAGTTCGAGACCGCCACGTTGCACAGCGCCGTGGTCGAACTGGTCGCGCTGAAGGGTGCAAAGATTCAATACGTCACCGTCCAAAACTGGAGCAGCAATGTTTTCAACTTGGTCACCAAGCGCGGCCTCGCCATGGAAGACGCCGAGGTGAAGTGGATCGACTGCAACATCGGCAGCCGTCTCACCATGAAGTATCCCGGAGTCATCATGAAGGGCAAACGCGCCCGTGGTGAAGTCATCAGCATCGCCCTGGCCAACACCGGCCAGCACCAGGACACCGGCGCCAAGATGGTTCACGCCGCCGATGAAACCACGAGCAACATCATCAGTAAGTCCATCTCAATCGGCAAGGGGCGCGCCACTTATCGCGGCCTGGTCCATATCCCGAAACATTTGAAGGGCTGCAAGAACAACACCGAATGCGATGCTCTTCTCATCAACAGCAGCAGTCGCACCGACACCTATCCCGCCATCAATGTCCGCGGCAACCAGCACGCCACCCAGCACGAAGCCAGCGTCAGCCAGGTCAGCGCCGAGCAGATTTTCTACATGCAGCAGCGCGGCCTCAGCGAAGCCGAAGCCATGAGCCTTTCCGTGAACGGCTTCATCAACGACCTCGTCCGCGAGTTTCCCATGGAATACAGCGTCGAGCTTAAACGGCTCATCGATCTGGAGATGGAAGGGTCCGTTGGATAAAAGGGCGACAATTAAACACAAGTTACTCCCCATGTCTGTCGCTGTGCCCATCGCTGAACCCAAAGTAGACGCCTCACTGTCTCCGCAATCGCATCTCATGCTGCAGCCCAATCGCCTAAAAAGCACGCCCGCCTGGTTCCAACAGCGCTCCGCCGCGGCTTGGGATGAATATCAATCACTGCCCATCCCAGGAAACAAGGACGAACACTGGCGCTACTCCAGCGCGAAGAAGCTGGCCATTGAATTATTCCAGATCGCCGCCGAGCCCATTGAACGTGACAAGCAGGATGCACTCGCTCGTTCCACGGGTCTCGCCGAAAACGCATCCAAACTTGTCTTCGTCAACGACCGTCTTGTGATCGACGACAACGCACGCCTGCCCCAAGGCGTGATCTGCCTCCCCTTCGACGAAGCCCTGCGCACGCAGGGCGATGTCCTTGAGCAATACCTCATGAAGCGCAAAGCTCAGCTCGGCTCCGAGAAGTTCGCTGCGCTCCATCTCGCCCACGTCCGCGCTGGAGCCGTGATCTTGGTGCCGAAGAAC
>JAIOQF010000058.1 GCA_021413535.1 Verrucomicrobiota bacterium | reverse complement strand
ATGATGACCGCCTTCCCATACGATCGGGAAGGGCTCGCCCCAGTAGCGCTGACGGCTGAAGAGCCAGTCGCGCAGTTTGAAGTTGGTGGTCTTGGCGCCAAGACCTTTCTCGGCGAGCCAGGCGGTGATCTTAGCTTTTGCTTCGTGAGTGGAAAGATCGTTGAGGAAGCCGGAGTTCATCGCATAGCCATCTCCCGTAAAACAGGCCGCAACCGGCATTTCACAAACGGGAGCCGCCTCAGTTTTCATCGTTGGTTGCGAAGCCACAACTTCACGAACTGTCAGATTAAACTTCGTGGCAAATTCAAAATCCCTTTCATCATGCGCCGGCACGGCCATGATCGCGCCGGTGCCGTAACCCATTAATACATAATCCGCGATCCAGATCGGAATGCGCTCTTGGTTCACCGGATTGATGGCATACGCGCCGGTGAAGACGCCGCTCTTTTCCTTTGCAAGTTCCGTGCGCTCCAGATCGCTCTTGCGCGCAGTGCGCTCGCGATATTGCTCAACTTCAGCAAGCTGTTCTTCACTGACTAGTTCATCCACCATTCGGTGTTCGGGAGCGAGCACCATGTAAGTCGCGCCGAATAGAGTATCCGGCCGCGTCGTGAAGACAGTGATCGTCTCATCGAGATCAGCCACTTTGAAGTGCACCTCGGCACCCTCGCTTTTTCCGATCCAGTTTCGCTGGAGCAATTTGATGCCCTCCGGCCAGTCGAGTCCGTCGAGTTCATCGATCAATCGCTGACAATATGCCGTGATGCGCAGCATCCACTGGCGCATGGGACGTCGCTCCACCGGAAAGCCGCCGACTTCACTTTTGCCATCGACGACTTCTTCATTCGCCAGCACGGTGCCGAGTTCGGGACACCACCACACGGGGGCTTCTTTGACGTATGCCAGTCGTCTGGCATCGATCTCCTCACGCTGCAAGCCTCCAGTCTCAAGTTCCGCTATCGGCCTCGCCTTGTTCGTCTTCTCATCGAAGTAGGAGTTGTAGAGCTGAAGAAAAATCCACTGCGTCCATTTGAAGTAGCCGGGATCCGTGGTGTTGACCTCGCGTTCCCAGTCGTAGGCGAAACCGAGTCGCTTCAATTGCGCGCGAAACCCGTCGATGTTGGCCTCGGTGGTCTTGCGCGGATGCTGGCCGGTCTTGATGGCATACTGCTCCGCAGGCAGGCCGAATGCGTCCCAGCCCATGGGATGAAGCACATTGAATCCGCGCATTTTTTTGAAGCGCGTGACAATGTCCGTGGCGGTGTAGCCTTCGGGATGACCGACGTGCAGCCCTTGACCGCTGGGATACGGGAACATGTCCAGCGCGTAGTATTTAGGCTTGGCGGAATCGAAGTCTGCCTCTCCCGGTCCGGGTGTGCGAAAGGCCTTGGCATCATCCCAGAGTTGCTGCCATTTAGGCTCGAATTCATCAAAGGGGAACTGTTTGCGTCGCTCGTTGTTCATGGCAAAAGGGACGCGCACAAAAGTCGAGGATGCACTCCATGACAAGATGAAACGCAGGCCGATCAACGTTTCATTCGACGTGGCGGATCGAATCTGAAAAGCGCGTAAGTCAGTCTAGGTTCGGCAAGATGCCGATCATGCGGCGGGCACGGCCAGAATCTGCGGAGCGAGATCGCTGATGAAGTTGATCAGCTCGCCCTGTAAATAAGCCTCCTTATCCGGATCATCTTGGCCTGCAGGAAGTT
>JAIOQF010000079.1 GCA_021413535.1 Verrucomicrobiota bacterium | reverse complement strand
GCATGTCGGAGTCCATTCCTGAATAATTCTATTTCAAACGCTGAACATCCTGTGGCAGATATTCTTAGTGATCCAAGCAGCAGACTTTCTTACCCCAGGCACTCGAATTCTTGTTATCGCTCCTCATCCAGACGATGAATCGCTCGGTGCCGGCGGCCTCATCCAGCAGGCGCTCGCCGCAGGCGCTGAAGTGCGGGTGATTTTCGTGACGGACGGCGACAACAATCCCTGGCCGCAGCGCTGGCTGGAATGGCGCTGGCACATCGATGGCGAATGCCGCCGCCGTTGGGGTGCACGACGTCGCGCCGAGGCCTTGCGCGCCATTGAGAAGCTCGGCCTTCTAAAATCACAGGCGGAGTTTTTTGGATTTCCTGATGCGGAAATTCTGCCGCGCTGGCGGAAAGGTGATGCTGCAATCATGGACAAATTCACACGCACATTTGCTGACTGGCCTGCGGATGTTATGATTCCGCCATCGCCGATGGACCGGCATCCTGATCATCAAGGTGCATTTCATTTTGCTCAGGAAGCGCTGAGGAAACTCAAGCAGCACCCGGTCATTTTTTCTTATCTGATTCACCCTGGCTGGCTGGCCGTAGAACCATCGGAATGCCTTCTGCATCTAACTCGCGAACAACAGGCGGTGAAGTTGCAGGCGATCCTTTGCCACGAAACGCAAACGTCGCTCAGTCGGGGGCGCTTTTCATCTTACGCCTCACCCGAGGAAGCGTTTGTTGCCGAGCCGTCATAGGCTGCGCCAAAACTGCTCGTTATCGGATGCTGCTAAAATCCACTTGCGCGCCACCATCCTGCGCGCATACTCGCCGTCCCATCTGTCGCGGCTCGATAGCTCAGTTGGTAGAGCAGTGGCCTGAAGAGCCTCGTGTCGGCGGTTCGAATCCGTCTCGAGCCACCTTAAAGCGGCTCAAAGTGAGCAAATGAAGATTTAACAGCGATTGTTAGCTTTGAGGATCGCACTTCTGCTCCCAACGTGACCGACAGCACCCACGATACGCATCCCCAAGGTGCCGGCGACGAACGGTTCGGCAGAACACAGTGGTCGAAGGTTCTGCGTGCCGCGAATCCGGAAGCAGAGGGCTTCGCGTCGGCGCTGCAGGATCTTTGCCAGACTTATTGGTATCCGCTTTATGCCTTCGTCCGCCGGTCGGGTCACTCGCCGCAGGACGCAGAGGATTTGACGCAGGCGTTCTTCGAACGTTTGCTCGACAAGAACTACCTGGCTGCTGCGAATCGGGAAAAGGGACGCTTCCGCACATTCCTGTTAGTCGCCCTCAAGCGCTTCCTGGCGAACGATTGGGATCGGCAGCACGCTCAAAAACGCGGCGGGTTCGCTTCCTTCGTCGCGATTGATCAAGACCACGCCGAAACTCGTTATGGAGGAGACCTCGCTCACCACGAGCAGCCGGATGTGTTGTTGGAAAAACAATGGGCCATGACTTTGATCGCGCAGGTGATGGGTCGCCTGCAAGCTGAGTATGCCGATAGTGGGCGCGACGAGTTGTTCGGTTTGCTGCGGGCCAGTCTGACCCGCGATGATTCGGCCATGGGCTATGCTGACATCGCGTCCAGGGTCGGCACGTCCACGGCGGCGGTGAAGATGGCCGCCATGCGTTTGCGAGAGCGCTACCAGGCCCTGCTGCGCGAGGAAATCGCCCGCACCGTGGCCTCGCCGGATGAGATCGAGGACGAGATCCGCTATTTGTTCTCGGTGTTTTCGAGTTGAAACGCCAATCGGAATAAAAATTCAGATGACCCGTTACCTTTTCTGACGGTTCCGTAAGTAGAGGGTGAAGAGGGCCATGCTGGCCTTCAGAAATCCCATCAAAATACAAACTCCGAACCAAACATGAAAAAATCCATCCTGTCTTTCGCATCGCTGCTGGCCGCACTGTCGCTCTCCAGTTGCTTCCAGCAAGAAACCACCATCCACCTGAAAAAGGACGGATCTGGCACCGTCGTCGAGGAAACCCGGTTGAGCAGCCAGATGCTCGGAATGATGAGCATGAATCAAGTTCCACCCGGCGCGGAGGCCACGCACAAAGGTCCGCTTGACGATCTTCTCTCCGAAGAGAAGGCCAAGGCCAGAGCCACTGAACTCGGCGAGGGTGTCACGTTGGTGAAGGTCGAACCGGTCACGGTCGGCACCTCGAAGGGCGCGCGCGCGACCTATCGTTTCTCCGACATCAACAAACTGCGGATCTCCACGGATGAAGCCATGAAGGATATGAGTCCAGCCGGCGGCATGCCAGATGCGGCCAAGCCCGACGCCAAGAAAAACAAGCCGATTGGTTTCAACTACAAGGACGGCGTCCTCACGATGCGTCCGAATGCCGAGATGAAAGGCGACAAGCCAAACGCAGGCAAGAAACCCGATGCCGCCGCGCCACTGAACGACGCGCAAGGCATGGCGATGATGAAGCAGATGTTCACCGACATGAAGATTAGCTTCAAGCTGGTCGCCGATTCCGGCATCGCCGAAACCAATGCCACCCATCGCACGGGCGACACCATCACCCTGATGGATATGGACATGAACAAGCTCATGGGAAGTTGAAGTAGTCCGAAGCTGCCTGTCAAAAGACCGGAGACCATGTCCTCGAACACTCCAACAGAAAAGTTTCCCGCTGCGCCGGAAGGCGAAGCAGGAAACATCTGTTTGATCTGCGGTCTCAAGCTTCCGCCTCACACACCACCAGAACTCTGTCCTCGCTGCCTGTTAGGCGCAGGCCAGCGCGGCACGGCCATGCTTCCTTTCGGACACGCATTTGCCGAAAAAAATCGCTTCGGCCCGTATCAACTCGGGCGGCGTCTCGGCAGTGGCGGCATGGGCGAAGTGTATGAGGCGGACGATCTGGAAACCGGCAGGCGCGTGGCGCTCAAGATCCTGAGCCAGCGACTGGATTCGCCCGATGCCCGGCGGCGCTTTCTCAATGAAGGCCGGCTGGCCGCATCGATCAATCATCCGAACAGCGTCTATGTGTTCGGCACCGAGGAAATCGCGGGCGTGCCGGTGATCACCATGGAGTTGATGCCCGGCGGCACGCTGGAGAAAATCGTGCGCAGGCAGGGCCCGATGGCCGTCACCGATGCAGCGGATGCCACGCTGCAAATTATTGATGGTCTTGCCGCCGCCCATGCCGCTGGAGTGCTTCATCGCGACATCAAGCCATCGAACTGTTTCCTCGATGCCGATGACTCGGTGAAGATCGGCGACTACGGGCTGTCCATCTCCACCAAAGGTCACGAGAGGGCGAACGCTAGCGACGGTGAAGCCTTTATGGGCACTCCCGCCTTCGCCTCGCCGGAACAATTGCGCGGCGACGACCTGACCGCCAGTTCCGATATCTATTCACTGGGTGCGACCTTGTTTTATATTCTAACAGGAAAAGCCCCACACGAGGCCGTGGATTCAATTCGCTTGCTGGTGAAAGTATTGGAAAGCCCCGCACCCAATCTTGTGGAGTTGCGTCCAGATATTCCGCAAAAACTGTCGAATGCGGTCAGCCGATGCCTTGCCAAGCGCCCGGACGACCGCTTCAAAAGTTATCAAGAACTGCGTGTTGCCATCACGGAATTTTCCACTCGTGGAAAACGGGCCGCCGAACTCTGGGAGCGACTCCTCGCGGGAGCGGTGGACATCGCCATCATTGGGCTGCCGCCGCTCGCCGCATCGCGCTTGGTTTCATCTTACAAATTTGAAGGCTTCGCGGAATTCATGATCCACGCCTGCTTGGTGGTCTTCACCGTGGTCGCATGGATCGCGTGGTTTACCTTGATAGAATGGAAATGGGGCCGGACGCCGGGCAAGGCATGGCTCGGACTCGAGGTTCGGACGAAACTGCCGGAAAAAAGTCCATGGATCGGTTTGTTGAAAATACTGGGGCGCTCCTCCTTATATGTCCTACTGCCGGTGATTTTTGCCTTCGTGATTTTCCCTCCGCTGAACGTCACCGAGGGGGAGACAAAGCCTGTCACGCTTAATATTTTTGGTCGCCGCCTGGATGGCACTTACTCCAGCTACTATTACGCATCCGACATCGGCCTGACGACGCTCGTGGCTTGGACAGCCGGTATGTTTCTCCTTTTCGCGGGCGCGCGCCGACGCAACGACTGGATGGCCTTGCACGACTGGCTCTCGGACACCCGCGTCGTCGCCAACGCCGCACCCGAAATGCGATCCACAGTCACCACCGCTGAATGGAACAGCCAGACGGCTGATACACCGAAGCTGGGACCATTCCACATTCTGGAAGCAATGCCCAGCACGGATGACTGGTGGAGCGGCTATGATCCCAGACTGCTGAGAAAAGTCTGGCTCCGCAAAGTGTCGCCCGGCACTCCACCGGTATCTGCGGCGTTGCGGAATTTGCGACGTGTCAGCCGGCTGCGCTGGCTGGCAGGCATCCGGTCGGAGCAGGAAAACTGGGATGCTTATGAATTTCCCGGCGGCCAGGCGTTGGTGAAACTGGCGGAACACCGCATTGCCTGGTGTGAGTTGCGCCCATGGATGTCCGATCTGGCAGCCGAGCTGAACGCGGCAGAATCGGATGACACACGGCTCTCCACGCCGCGCATTGAACAAGTGTGGATCACTGGCGACGGACGGGCCAAGCTCTTGGATTTTCCGGCACCCGGCATCAATGAACTGAAAACTCCCACCGGAAAATCGTTCTGGATGGAACTGGTGGAGCGCACTTTGGATCGTCGTCCGTTGCCATTGCCTGTGCGCGGATTTTTGGAACATCTTCCGAAGCATGAGGATCCGGGCATGCTTGCCCGTGAACTTGAATTTCTAGCGACGGTGCCGGTAGCCGTGTCGCGCGCAAGACGGCTCGGCATCATCATTGCCGTAGCCGCAGGGCCGTTTTTGTTGGGTCTGGTGCTTTTCGGAATGAAAGCCAAGTCACTGCCCGTTTCGCTTTTCTGGATGCTTGTTGCGTTGATCGGCTTCGTGGCCCTGCCCGCCATGATTGCGGCCGCGCTGTCTGGTGATGGATTGATCATGCGCGCTGCGGGCGTCTCGGTGGTGGATCGCGAGGGATGCCCTGCAGGGCGCGCGCGCGCGTCACGACGCAGCCTGATCGCATGGCTGCCGACGCTGGCCTCGCCCGTTTTGTATGCCGCCTTGGATGTCTGGCTTGGACCGGACTTCGCAGGCATCGGCACGCTGGCGGCGCTCGCGCTACTTGCAGTCATTTCCGCCCTGCTTCCCGACAGAACCCTCCATGACCGGCTGGCCGGCACTTGGCTGGTTCCGCGATAAAATCCAACACCAACAATATCATGAACGAAACCCTGCCACGCTACCAAGAGTCAACCGAACACCCTGCCCCGACGCAAAAAAAAGGCTTTGGCTGCCTGCTGAACGCACTCATTGGACTCTTCGTCTTTGTGGTCGCCATCGTCATCGCGGCCTGGCTGCTTCTGCTCCATAGCTCCCTGCCGCTCCGCGGCGTAGCCGCCATGATCGAAGGCCTCGGCTCGCAGTCCCACCTCAAGGTCACCGGCATCTCCGGCTCCCTCTCCTCCGGCCTTCAGTTCAAGACGATGAATTGGGACAACGGCGAGATCACCGACGTGCGCGTCCGCTACTCCGGCATCATGGACATCATCCGCCGGAAACAACTGATCCTGCGCGAAGTCCATGTCGGCTCCGCCTTGATCGAAACCACATTCAAAAACGAAAAACCGCAGGATGCAAATTCACCGAAAAATTCCAGACCCGCAGGCAAGCCCGCGGACTGGCCCCTGCGGCTGCTGCAAATCGACCGCGTGTCCCTGAACAACATTGTGATCAAAGACCGGACCAGCGGAGTGACGCTGAACATTCCGAAAATCGAATGGACCGGGTTCAAAGCGGAAAAAGACGGCAAGATCGAGTTCGGAACTCTCGATGCCGAATCGAACTACCTGACACTGAAAACCATTGAACCTACGGCATCAATCTATCAGAAGCGTCTTGAGATCGAGATCATGCCGAAAATGCATCCGAGCATCCTCAAGCCGATCCGCATGGCAGGAGAGTTCGGAGTCACGAACGAGAAGTTGATCTGCGATATCCAAGCCTTCGATGACAAGGTTAGGCTGAACGTGGGCGCGGATGGCATCGGGCACTTGCGCGCTGAAGGGGTGAACCTTGCAGATTTTATCGACGGGCCCTTGCCTCAGAACCTGAAGGTCGACGCCGAAGTGGGAAATCCAGATGCCACAGAGCAGAAGATCAAAGTCCACAGTGGATCCTTTCAGCTCGGCATGAGATTTTTCGAAATTCAGCCCACTTCAGCAATCGGGCCAAAGGATCACACCAAGGCATCTTTGCTCCTTGCCGAGTCCCGTGATGGACAAAAGCAGCTCCGCTATGAAATCGCGGTCACGGAAACCGAATCGGAATCTTTGAAGCCGGTGATAACCAGCATGCCTCCCATGAGCCCGGAGGACATCCTCGCAACACTCTTCCATCAAAGTGAATTCTCATCGCTCTCCCCGGCAGACCAGGACGGCGTCAAGCGCCGCGTGCCATGGTTTTCCTTCTCCGCCCCGAGGTAAACAGACAAAAAATATCAAACCCCACGAACACCATGCCCCCTTCATCAGCGACCAAAGCCTTGCAAAATAAATGCACCCAGGGAAAACTGAAAAGCGTGCTCTATTTCCTGAAGTATTCCTTTGTCCTCGTTGGCAGGAATACCGGCATTATCCGGCCCACTGTCTATCTCGGCGTGTTGTCGCTGATCATGACCTCGCTTTTTTTCAGCGCGTTGTTCTGCTTTTTCTCCCTCTCTCATATCGGCACCGGAGTGCTGTTGCTGGTCATCCTCGTGCTGATCTTCGGGCCGCTGCGCTTCTTCATCCGCACGTTTCTGAAGGCGATCCAGAGCTGGATGAGTTACTGCACCATCACCGGCCAGCCGGTTTTGTATCGGGACGCCCGCCGTCACACCTTGCAACGGACTTCGGGGCTGATGTTCATTGGCTTTGTGGACATGCTGATCGCCGGCATGAAATCCCAGAGAAGCAATGAAGGCGGAGTTTTCAGCTTCCTAAGCGGGCTTTTCCTCAGCGCACTCACCGAAGTGTGGGATTTGTTGAATCACTATATGATTCCGGCGGTGGTGGTGGAGGGCAAGCCTCTCATGCAAAGCCTGCCCGAGATCAAGGCGATTCGCGACAACGTGCCCGCCACCCTGATGGGAGTGTTCGGCGTGGACTTCGCCGGAGATGCGCTGCGCGGAATCATGTTCCTGCCCTACCTGCTCATCCTGGCCATCGGTGCCGGACTGGGATATCTGCTCGGCCCGCATTTCCCAACCATCAGTTGGAAGATTGGCGGCCACCTCGTCTGCTGGATGCCGCCGCTTGTGGCGCTCTATTTAAATTGCACCATCGGCGGAGTGCTCAAGGCCTGTGTGGAGTCCGTGAAAACCATCTACTTCACCATCTTTTACACCAGCATCATGCACAGCGATCAAATCCCCGAAGAATCGCGCGAGCAATTGGCGGGCTATCTGCGCATGGAATCTGCGATGCAGTCAGCTGGAGACTGACTGCCGCTGCTCCTTAGCCGGATCAAGCCACCCCCACCATGTATGTGAAGAGCGCTTGCTTATGTAAAAAAATCTGGATATTTCCCAGCAACTTTCTCGCCTGACCACGGTTTATTATTTCGTTATGGAACCCTTCAGCCCACAAGATCCTCTCAGCAGACTGCTCGGCCAGGCCCGGCCCGTGGAACCGCGCCCCAACTTCACGCAGAATGTGCTGCGCGCCGTCCGCCAGTTGCCTCAGCACATGAGCCTGCGCGAACGCTTGATGGAATGGTGCTCGACGCTTTCCAGGCCAGCTCTGGCGGGTGCCTGTGCCGTTGTCGCCGCTGGATTGCTGGCCTTTCAGACTGTTCAGCACGGAGCCGATATCAACATTTCTACCAGACAAGATGGCCCAGCCTTGGCCGTGACTGAAGATGTCCTCAACACTGAAACGGAAGTTGCCACGACGCTAAACAACATGAACCAGCTCAGCACCCTGCTCGCACAAAGCGATGCGAAAGCGATGTCAGACACCGAGGTGGCCTTTCTCGTCTATTAATCAAGCGACCGGCCGCGGGGCAGTTTAGCATTGAACCCAATAAAGTGTGTGCTCTGGAAAGCTTGACTTCTTTTGAGGCTCGGCGATATCTGGCCGCGATGGCGTGGCTCTCACCGCGTCTGCAGGACTCTGGTTTCAACGCCATGGATCGGAATCTTGTTCACATCATGGCGATCAAAGAAAACTAGTTAAATGAACCTGTATGTCAGCAATCTTACCTATCAACTCACGGATGCTGAGTTGAAGGAAGCCTTCGAAGCCCACGGCCTCGTCAGCAATGCCCGTATCATCCTCGACCGCGAAACAGGCCGCTCCCGCGGCTTCGCGTTTGTAGAGATGCCCAATGAAGCAGAAGCCAGAGCAGCGATCGAAGCGATGAACAACGCCGACCTCACCGGTCGTCCGTTGAAAGTCGTGGAAGCACGCCCGCGTGAAGATCGGCCCTACCAAGGCAAACCCCAGTTTAAATCTGGCGGCGGCGCGGGTGGTGGTGGCGGCGGCGGCGGTAACGCTGGTGGTGGCGGAGGAGGCGGCGGCGGCGGCGGTTTCCGCGGCAAGGGCAAGAGCTGGGATCGCGGTGGAAAACGTGACGGGTTTGGTGAAGCCGACGAGTGGCAGTAAGATCACCACGTCTAAACCAATATGCTTTTTAAAAGCGCAGGTTGAAAAGCCTGCGCTTTTTTTGTTCATCACGTTTTGAGAAAGTTCAATTAGTAGCATCCAGCGCCGTCACCAGTTCCAAAGTCCTCGGCCCCGGCAGCGCACCGATCTCCATCTGGTTCATCACGTAGGCAAAACTCAGGCCGTGCTCCGGATCGGCAAACGCCAGACTCCCGCCCGCTCCCGGATGACCGAAGGCTCGTGCTGACCGTCCAAAATAACGGCGTGATTTTGCACCTGTGACATCCACAGGATCACGCATCATCCCCGCACTGAATGCGATCTCTGCGCAAAGCACATCATCCTGGCCCTGGATTACCGTCTTGGAAAATGCATCGATGCACCATGTGGGAACAATCTGGCTGCCCTGCCACTCCCCTTCATTCGCTAACATCGAGTAAAACTTCGCCAGCCCGCGCGCGCTGCCGACTCCACCCAGGCCCGGCAGTCCCATGGCCCACGTCTCAGCTTGATTCATATCCTGCACCGAATTCAATCCGGCTGGCGAGCGAAACGTCCGCTGAGTCGGCGAGCCTTTCGTCCCCATCGCCCGGAGAAATGGATCATTCGCCGAATCCGGCCCCAGTCTTCCGGGATAGAGCTTCGCCACTCTGGAAAAATGCTCTGGCGGCAAGCCGATCCAAAAATCGAGTTTCATCGGAGCACCGATCCGCTGGTGAAAATACACGCCCAGTGATCCCATCCCGGTGATCCGCCGCACGATTTCATCAAGCAGAAATCCGAACGTCCTCGCGTGATATGCCGGAAGTGAAGCCGGCGGCCCTGCTGATGCTTGCGCCTCCAGCGCAGCGATCACCGCAGCATGATCGAGTATCGACACCTCTTGATCGAGAGCAAACAATCCCGCCTGATGCGAGAGCACCTGCTCGAACGTGACCGACTCTTTACCCGCCGCCGAAAATTCCGGCCAGACTTCAGCGACTGAACAGTCCAATGAAAGCTGCGCCTCATCCAGAGCCAGCAGGCAGGCCAGTGCGGCGGGCCCCTTGGTCGCGCTCCAGACCGGCACCAATGTATCCGGTTTCCATTCGCGTGACAGCTCGCGATTTTCAAATCCCCGCGCTAGGGAAACCACTTCTTCACCATCAACCCACACACTCACCGCGGCTCCCAGTTCACCGCGCTCGCGGAAGTTGCGGTCAAAGACCTCGCCCAAGGCGTGCTGAATTTTATCAATCGCAATGCCGGCCGGTCGCATCAGAGCTTGTCTTTCAGTGAAACCAGATCCGGGTCATATTTTGCCGACCGCCGTAAACTTCCATCCATTTCAAATGCCACGCCCAGCATTTTCACCGCGTCCTTAACTTCACCGAGCTGAGCACGATAACAGGCGGCGTTATAAAAATATACCGCCTTCTCCATAAGCGATTCCGGTCCGTTTAACAGAGTATCCAGCGCCTCACGCGTGCGACCAAGTTCGTGCAGACAATAAGCCTCATGAATAAATCCGCTGGGATCCTTCGGTCGCAGATCGCGCAGACGACGCGCAATCTCCAACGCTTCACCCCAGCGCCCCTCGCCCATCAAGCTGAGCACCGAGAGCTCCAGCACCTCCGCACAACCGAGCATTGCCTCAGGCAGCGATTGCAGCTCCCGCCACACGTCACGAAACATTCCCAGCTCGAGATAGCCTTGCGCGGCGATGATACTGCGTTCGTGAAGGTCCATGTTTGATCGTTTTCGCGTCTCGTGATCGGTTCCGTTTGCGGGCAGCCACATCTGAACGTAAACGCCAGCATGGACAAGGCATTTGTTTTAGGCGCGGGCCTCGGCACACGGCTCCGACCGCTGACCGATCATCTCCCCAAGCCGCTGATTCCGGTCTTCCGCCGACCGCTCATCACCTATGCCTTCGACCACCTGCTGCAAGCGGGGGTGAAAAAAATTATCATCAACACGCACCATCTTGCTGAGAAGTATGCTGCTGCTTTTCCAGATTCTCACTATCAGAACGCCCCCCTTACTTTTCGCCACGAACCCGTATTGCTGGAAACCGCAGGCGGTATCGCGAACATCGCCGATCTGGTGCACGATGCGCCTTTCATCGTCTACAATGGCGACATCCTCACCGACCTGCCGCTGGCTCCGTTGATCGAAGCTCACGAACGCGAGCAAAATCTCGTGACACTAGCCCTGCGCTCTCATGGTCCGGCGCGACACATCGCCTACGATACAGCGCGCCATCTCATCACTGACATTCGCAATAAATTACACACTGGAAATCCAGGCACGCATCAGTTCACCGGAATTTATATCGTAAGCCCAGCTTTCCTCCAGCACCTTACTCCGGGTAAAGTGGAAAGCGTCATTCCCGTTTTTCTCAAATTAATTTCCAACGGTGCCCGTGTTGGCGGCGTTGTGCTCGATGAAGGAATCTGGTGGGACTTGGGAGATCGAACCAGCTATCTCACCGCCCACAGGGAATTGCTCGCGAGAAATGGAAAGCTTGAACCGCGTTCGACTAACACACGCAGCCATCCCACGGCCCGTCTGCTCGGCTGCACGGTGGTCGGTGATGATTGCGAGATCGGGGCTGACGCCATCTTGGAAGACTGCGTTCTCTGGCCCGGCGCGCGTGTCGCACCGGGAGCTCATCTAAAACATTGCATCGTTCTCGATGGGAGCACCGCCCATGGCATCGTCGATGGCGCGGACCTGTAAGTTTCCAGCGTCGCCTTGCCCGCAGATCAAGATAACAGCGCGTTTACGGCTTCAACGGAGGGATGCGAACCTCACCTTGAATCTGCCGGATTTTCCGCTTCGCCCCATCATAAGCATAAGCCCGCAACGTAACTTCACCATTTGCAGGGAGCAGTTCCCGATCCACCGGCCAGCGCCAGCCGAAGTAATGATTATAATATTCGCGACGGCTTGCTCTATTCTCGAAGAAATCATCAGGCAGTATCGGAGGAACGACAGCGATGACTGACTCCTCCTTGTCCGATGTCGCCGCAGTCACGAGAATGAGATCGGGAGTTTCTGACAGCACCTTGGACAAGCCGCATACCCCCAATAGTTCACCTTGGCCGTTACCG
>JAIOQF010000382.1 GCA_021413535.1 Verrucomicrobiota bacterium | reverse complement strand
TTGGCGATCAGGGCGATGCGAATCTGAGTTCGCAAACTGATCTTCACGATTTACTGGAAGCGGCAGGACTTCCGAAGGCTGACTTAATATGGGAATGCCATACTGGAGACGAAGCCATCAGCGTGATTGAAGCACTTGACTCAAAACGCCACGATCTGCCTTACGAAACTGACGGAGCCGTTATCAAGGTGAATTCCGTTAGAGAGCAAAATTTACTCGGAGTCACATCAAAATCTCCATTGTGGGCTAGGGCATACAAATACCCACCATTACAGGCTGAGACGCAGATTCTTGACGTCGATATTCAGGTAGGACGGACGGGCGCACTCACGCCGGTTGCACGGCTCGCGCCGACACGGCTCAGCGGGTCAACGGTTTCCAACGCAACTCTTCATAATTTTGATGAAATCACGCGAAAGGACGTGCGAATTTTTGACTTCGTCGTAATCGAAAAGCGTGGCGAAATCATACCTGCCGTCGTTGAGGTGAAAACAGCCAAGCGCACAGGCAATGAGAAGGTTATTCATCCCCCCAAACGTTGTCCCGCATGTGGTGCACCTGTGTTAAAGGAGGAAGGTCTTGTTGTGCTCCGTTGCTCCAGTCTGACGTGCAGCGCGCAATTGAAGCGCCGTCTAGAGTTTTTTGCTGCGCGAAGAGCTCTCGATCTCGATGGTATCGGCGGCATTGTTGCCAAGAGCTTGGTTGAAAGTGGACTGGTTAAAGATCCGCTCGATGTCTTTACGCTCAACCCAGCGCAATTGGCGGAATTGAACCTAGGAACGGAAGAAGATCGACGCGTTTTTGGGAAGAAGAATGCAGCACGAGTTATTTCAGCCATTGAAACTTCGCGAAAGCTGCCGCTTCATCGATGGATATTCGCCCTTGGGATACATGAGGTGGGCACATCTACTGCGCTTGAGTTGGCGAAACACCACTCGACCTTCCGCGAACTAGCGAATTCAGAATTATTGGCAGATGTCGTATTGGAGAGCAAACTTGAGGCCGATCGCCTGATAAACAGTCCGCAGACATTTGCGAATAAGACGAAGAATGCGCATGAGAAGCAAATTCTAAAAATACGCGAATCCGAGATTCGAGAAAAGCTGGTTCCAGTGCGCAAACGCCTAGCTAATGTTAAACTTAATCAAATTGGACCGGTAGCCGCCGAATCGGTGTTAGCCTATTTTTCCTCCGAAATCGGTCGTGCTACGCTTAATCGGCTTGACGAACTGGGAATCAATCCAACTTCAAGCGGCTCAATTTCTGCCTCAAACGGAATATTGGAAGGAAAGATCTTTGTTCTTACTGGCACACTGTCGTCCATGACTCGTGATGAAGCAGCTGATAAGATTCGGGCGCAAGGTGGTTCAGTGACGGGTTCTGTAAGCAAGAAGACATCGTTTGTGGTAGCAGGAAGTGATCCTGGTGAAAACAAAATTGAGGGTGCCAACAAACACTCAGTGCCAGTGTTAAATGAAGCGGAATTCCTCAAGTTAATCGGACACGAAGTAGTTACTCACCCGCCGAAGATAAAGAAGGACCTTTTCGAATAAAATCACTAATCAAGCGACATGAAGCACGCATTTCTAGCCAAGAGTAGTTCGGGCAACCCCTATGATGTGACGTTTGAAGTCATAGGTGGCCGCATGGTCGTTCATTGCACCTGCAAAGCAGGAGAGATGAACCAGCAATGTAAACACAAGCGAGCACTTTCATTTGGAGATGCCGAAATGCTTATGGATAAGTCCCAGACACAAGCTCTCAAAGATCTATTGGCGATGTCTGTAGCAAACGACCTAATGGCCCGCCTGAGAATTGAAGAAGAAGCGCTTACAGTGCTCGAAACGGAAAAAAATCGGCTCGCCGCTCAGGAGAAAGCGATCAAACGCCGCATTGCAGATATATTCACAGGAAAAGCATAACGAGTCTGAGTTCCGCGCGATGTTTTGAAAAGCAGGAGCGCGTGTGTGTCGTCAGACCACTCGCCCAATTTGCGCATTGGATGCAGCCATGCTGCAAGTAAAGTTAGGCGAGTAGGCTGCGCCATACACGCGCTCCATTCTTTTTACGGCAGCTGCACCTTCGCACCCACGCAATAGAGCGACTTCTCCGTGCGGATATACAAATGGTTATTTGCAATCGCCGGCGTGGCGTTGATCGGAGAATCGAGCTTGCTGGCGGAGAGTTGCTCGAATTTTGGGCCGGCTTTCACGATGATGAGATCACCCATCTGGCTGCCGCAGAAAATTTTTCCGTCCGCCGCCACAGGACTGCTGAAGAATTTGCTGCTGCCCTTACTGCCATTGAGACGCTCTTCGTAAATTTCCTTGCCGGTTTTGAACTCAACGCATTTCAATATGCCGCCATCGCCCAGCAGATACAGATAATCGCCCACTACAAGCGGCGTGGGAACATAGGGCAGGCTTTTGGTGATCGTAAGATTCATCAGCTTCGGTTTGCCGCTGGTCAGATCGAGCGCCACGGTTTCCTTGCCCCCGCCGCCAATTCCGAGGGTGCAAAAGAACATCCCGTCCTTGAATGCGGGCGAACCAAGGCTGCGCTGTTTATAGCCCGGATTGTGTTGCCAGTTGATCTTTCCGGTGGTGGTGTCGATGCCCATGACTCCGCTGCCAGTATCAACGCAAATGAACTCGTGTTTCCCGCCGGGCAGATCATGCACCAGTGGCGTGCTGTAGGTGTTCAGGCAGTTCGGGAGAGGCAGCTTCCATTTTTGCGCGCCGGTTTTGACATCGAGTCCGACGATGCAGCTCTTCCATTCCTTCTGCTCGGGCGAGGTGGTGAGATCCTTGCCCTCCTTTTCGGAAGCGAACTCGCTGCGCACGATCATGATGCCATCGACCACAACGGGAGAAGCGCCGGTGCCGTGCTCGTGAATGTAATCGGCAACGTGATCATTGTGCCAGAGCACCTTGCCATCGTGATCAAGCGCCAGAGCCTGGATCGCGGTGCCGTTGCTCCAGTTAACATAGATGCGCTCGGCGTCCATGAAGGGCGTGCTGCTCGCAAAGCTGTTGAAGTTGTGTTTCTTGTGCTCCACAAAGCTTTCCTCGTGCCGCCAGAGTTCCTTGCCGCTCGCCGCGTCGAGGCAGATGACCGCCCGCTTGCCTGCGCCGGTCTCGGCGGTGAGGGCGATTTTGTTTCCGAAAAGCACGGGTGATGACCAGCCGGTTCCCGTCTCCACTTTCCAGACGGTGTTGGAGTCATCGGTCTTGTCTGGCAGATTTTTGGCATCGATCACGCCGGAGCCGTTCGGCCCGCGGAAGCGCGACCACTCTTCTGCCCGAACGGCTAGGATAAGGGCGCCTAAACAAACTAGGATACAGGAGACGACTGGATATTTCATGACTGTCTAATAATTCAAATGTTTCATCTTGAAGAGAGGTTCTCCCGGCTGAGTCAGCCGTGCGTTTACCTTGCCGGCTCGTAGTTTCCTTCGATGCGCTCACCCGGGGTGACCACCCAATGCTTGCCATCTTCTTGCAGCGTATATTTCCGCCGCTCGAACGTCTTTTTATAAGCCCAGCCGCCGATAGCCTCATGCGTGTGCTCGCCCGTGCGTTTGATCTCGGAAATTTGCAACGTCACCGGCGGCAGATTGGTGCTGGAATCCACGATCATCTTGTCAGGATCGCGCATGACCAGGACCTCGCCGCTGACGAAGTGCAGCTTGAGGTCGCCCATGCGCTCCACAAACTTCGTGCTGGTGCTTGCCAGCCTCGCGCCTTTCACCACGCAGTAAGTTTTGGGCACCGCAGGATCCAATGGCGGCAGTTGGGAAATAAGATGCCGCACCAAGGCCTCGCCTTCGGCACCTTCGTAATCGTCGAGCGACAATCGTCCCGGCTCCCCGGAATCGCAGCCGGTCAATAGAACGACCATGAGAAGTAAAAGGCGGATGCCGGAATTGCGCAACATGAGCACACACAAGCGCATTTATTGACGGGACGCAATCCACCCGCTGCTTCACGCCGAGAAAAATGCAAGATTTTCCCCGCCTCCTCTTGCCTTTTGCCGCCGTATCGCAATGGTGACATTCCGTTTTTATGAGCGCACTGCTTAAGTCTTTCTCCTCATTCCTTGGCTCTTCCATTGGTAAAAAACTGCTCGTCGCCCTGACGGGCGCTGTTCTGGTGCTCTTCGTGCTAGGCCACATGATCGGAAATCTGCTCATCTTTGTCGGGCCGGACGCGATCAACGAATACGGTCACTTCCTTCAAACCATGATTCATGGTGCCGGCGTCTGGATTGCCCGCGTTGGTCTTCTGGTCTGCGCGGTTCTTCACGTCGTGCTGACCATCCAGCTTACCCGGGAAAACCGCGCCGCCCGCAGCCAGCGCTATGGCTATACCGCCACCATCCAGGCCAGCAAATCCTCGCGCATCATGATCCTCAGCGGACTGACCATCCTGGCGTTCATCATCTACCATCTGCTGCATTTTACCGTTCATGCCGGAAATAACTACGGCACTTACCAAGTCATGCTCCATGGCGAAAAAGTTCACGACGTTTACAAGATGGTTGTCGCTGGCTTTTCCTGGCTGCCCGCCTCCATTTTTTACATCATCGCCATGCTGCTGCTCTGCTCCCATCTCAGCCACGGCGTCAGCAGCATGTTTCAAACTCTCGGCTTGGCCACAGAACGGACGCGTCCGATTTTCGAAAAAATCGGCAGCGCTTACGCCGCCATTATTTTGATCGGCAACTGTTCCATCCCCATCGCGGTGTTGCTCCACTTCGTGAAATAGCCGGCCAACCTTCTCCCCGTCATGCCCCTCGAAGCCCACATCCCATCCGGCCCGCTCTCGCAGAAGTGGTCGAAGCACAAGCAGGACTCCAAGCTGATCAATCCCGCGAATAAACGCAAATACACCGTGATTGTCGTCGGCAGCGGCCTCGCAGGTTCATCAGCTGCAGCCACGCTCTCGGAACTGGGTTACAACGTAAAGTGCTTCTGCTTCCAAGACAGCCCGCGCCGCGCCCACAGCATCGCCGCACAAGGCGGCATCAACGCCGCGAAGAACTACCAACACGACGGTGACTCAACCTACCGTCTCTTCTATGACACCATCAAGGGCGGCGACTTCCGGGCGCGCGAGGCCAATGTCTATCGCCTCGCCGAAGTCAGCGCGAACATCATCGACCAATGTGTCGCTCAAGGTGTCCCTCTGGCGCGCGAATATGGCGGACTGCTCGCAAACCGGTCCTTCGGCGGTGCTCAAGTGAGCCGCACCTTTTACGCACGCGGACAGACCGGACAGCAGCTTCTGCTCGGCGCGTATTCAGCCTTGAACAAGGAGATCGCCCGCGGCGGCGTGAAGATGTTCCCACGCACAGAAATGCTCGACCTGGTTCTCGTGGACGGACAGGCCAAGGGCATCATTGTGCGCGATCTGGTCACGGGAAAAATCAGCAGTCATGCGGGCGACACCGTCCTGCTCTGCACCGGCGGCTACGGCAATGTCTTCTACCTATCCACCAACGCCAAGGGCTGCAACACCACAGCCATCTGGCGCGCCCATCGCAAGGGCGCATTGTTTGCCAATCCGTGCTACACCCAGATTCATCCGACCTGCATCCCAGTCAGCGGCGATTACCAGAGCAAGCTGACGCTCATGTCGGAATCGCTCCGCAATGACGGTCGCGTCTGGGTGCCGAAGAAAAAAGAGGACTGCGGCAAACCGCCCGCGCAGATTCCCGAAGACGCGCGCGATTACTATCTGGAGCGCAAATATCCCAGCTACGGCAATCTCGCACCGCGCGACATCTCCAGCCGCTCCGCCAAGGAAGCCTGCGACGAAGGCCGTGGCGTCGGCCCCGGTGGTCTCGGAGTCTATCTCGATTTCGCCGATGCCATTCTGCGTTACGGACACGATCAGGCGGCTGACAAAAATCTTTCTGAAGCGGAACTCCGCAAACTCGGCAAAGCCGTGGTCGCCGAGAAATACGGCAATCTCTTCGACATGTATGAATGCATCACCGGCGAGAACGGCTACGAGCAGCCGATGCGCATCTACCCCGCCGTGCATTACACGATGGGCGGCCTCTGGGTCGATTACAACCTGATGAGCAACGTCCCCGGCCTCCATGTGCTGGGTGAAGCGAACTTCTCCGACCACGGAGCCAACCGCCTCGGTGCCTCCGCGCTGATGCAGGGACTGGCCGACGGCTACTTCGTGATTCCCACGACCATCGCCAATTATCTCGCAACGCAAAAACCCGGTTCCATCAAAGCGGATCACCCTGCTTTCAAGCAAGCCGAAGCCGAGGTCAACGCGCGCACCAAGCGCTTCATCGACATCAAGGGCAAACGCACCGTCGACAGCTACCATCGCGAACTCGGTCTGCTGATGTGGAATGAGTGCGGCATGGCCCGCAGCCGCGACGGGCTACAGAAGGCCATTGACCGCCTCCCCGCGTTGCGTGAGGATTTTTGGAACAATGTGCGCGTCCCTGGGTCCGGCGCTGACTTCAATCAGGAACTGGAAAAGGCCGGCCGCGTCGCCGACTTCCTCGAATTCGGCGAACTGATGTGCCGCGATGCCCTGCAGCGCGAGGAGAGCTGCGGCGGACATTTCCGCGTCGAGCACCAATATACCAAGGAAGACGAAGCCGCAAAACGCGGTCAGGCGGGCGAGGCGCTGCGCGATGACACCAACTTTTCCTACGTCGCCGCCTGGGAGTTCACCGGAGACGTCTCAAACCCAAAACTGCACAAGGAACCGCTCGCCTACGAAGAAGTGCATTTGGCGGTGCGCAGTTACGTCTAAAGCCAACCAAGAACGAAAAACCTGGAAACCAAGAACTTTTTTCTCCATGGCCAGCAACTTGAATCTCAAACTGAAAATCTGGCGCCAGCCCAGCACCAACGCCAAGGGCACATTCCAAGACGTCGAAGCCACTGACATTCCCGAGACCGCGTCGTTCCTCGAAATGCTCGACATCGTGAACCAACGGATCATTGATTCCGGCGGAGATCCAGTCGCGTTCGATCACGACTGCCGCGAAGGCATCTGCGGCACCTGTTCCATGGTCATCAACGGCATCCCGCACGGCCCGCGCCGCGGCACCACTGCGTGCCAGCTCCACATGCGCCTCTTCAAAAATGGCGATACCATCTGGATCGAGCCCTTCCGCGCCAAGGCCTTCCCCGTCATCAAGGATCTCGCCGTGGATCGCAGCGCATTTGACCGCATCATGGTCGCGGGCGGGTTCATCAGCGTGCGCACCGGCTCTGCTCAGGACGCAAATTCTCTGCCGATATCAAAAGAAGATGCCGATTCTGCGATGGACGCTGCCGAGTGCATCGGCTGCGGCGCCTGCGTCGCCACCTGCAAAAATGCCAGCGCGATGCTCTTCGTTTCCGCGAAAGCGGGACAGCTCAACTCACTGCCACAGGGCCAACCGGAGAAGCACCGCCGCGTGCTCGGCATGGTCAAGGCCATGGACGAATCCGGATTCGGCAACTGCACCAATCAATATGAATGCGAAGCCGCCTGTCCGAAAGGCATCAGCGTGCGCTGGATCGCGAAGCTGAATCGCGATTACGCGCTGGCCACGGTTCACGAATCACTGCTCGCACCTGCCAATGGCAAGGGCGGCGGTGCTGCCTGAACCAAGCGCCCGCGATTGAAATCGCAGAGCGACATCAGCACCGTCCACTCGTCGCCCACCCGCAGCTCTGGAACTGGATCCGACTTGCGCACATAGGCGATGATTTCCTTGCCGTTCGGCAAGGTAGCGCGCGTGATGCGCTCCTTAAGAATTTCGCGGATCACAACCCGGCCTTCAATGCGGACATCACTGCTCATGGCTTCGCAGGCTCAGCTTTTGGAGCCGCTGGTGTCTTTGACTCCGAACTCGGAGCTGCCGCCTCCCATTTGATTTTAGAGTCGGAAATAAAATCGCCAGCAAGCAGCACATCAAGCGCCCGCTGTGTCACCACGTCACGCACCTGACCCTCATCACCAGGCAACAGCTTGCCCGCTGATCGGCGCACGTAATCATCCAGCTCCGGATTCTTCCCGCCCACCAGCGCGGATTCATTGAAACGCGGACGCACCCAATCAGTGACAAAAGGTTTCAGGTTTTTCTCGCGACTGCCATCTATCGCCTTCCACTTCTCGTCCAATGATGCTTGAACGATGATCATCGGCGTAACGCCCTTCTTGAAAATCGCAGCGCCATCTGGCAAGAGCATTTCCGCGCCCGCATAACGCAGCGCGACCTTGTCGTCGAGCTTCACCTCCGTGTAACGCACTGCTTGACCACGTGTTGGTTCACCGATGATCAGCGCCAGATTGCGATGCTGCAGAACAGCTGCCACCGCCTCAGCGGCGTTGCTGGACTCTTCATCCGTCAGCACGATCACGCGTCCCAGCCAAAGAGGTTCGCGGCGCGAGATGAACAGCTCGGCTTCATCACGTCCAATCTGCTTCATCTTAAACAT
>JAIOQF010000003.1 GCA_021413535.1 Verrucomicrobiota bacterium | reverse complement strand
ATCTCAGAGCATGCTCGGGCGGTAGTTCCAGCAACAAAGTGCTCCATTAGCCTGCTTTGCTTATGAGCAGACAACCGGCTTTTGCGTTGAAGCATTGAATAGAGCATAGGACATTTCGCTGCCCTTAGCTACTTCAGCCCCCAATATTATTATGCGACAGTGAATGCACAGAACCGTGCACGAGCGCGTGCACAGGTGACTTTTGCAAAGTCTTGAATTATCATGACTTATGAAAGCAGACCTGCGAATTTCTATCAAGGATTATCGCCGTGAAAAGACATTGAAGATTATTCTGCTGCGAGAGCCCTTTTACCCTCATCGGTTTCGGGTCACAATGAACGGCAGTGCTTGGCCCAAAGACGGAAGACCCGTTTCAGTGACTCGTCTGCTGACATCGCTGCGTAAAAGTTTAGTCCAAACCATCAAGGCACCCCCAAGAGTGGCCAAGTAGGTGCCACGTCGCGAGCTGAGCATGGGGTCTACCTGCAAAAAGGGCATCAAGATGATGGGGCGCAGCCGCGCAGCGGCGCGCCCCTTTACTTGATTACTCTAGAACATCTAATCCGCGATTAG
Organism: Verrucomicrobiota bacterium; assembly: GCA_021413535.1. Taxonomy (GTDB): domain Bacteria; phylum Verrucomicrobiota; class Verrucomicrobiia; order Verrucomicrobiales; family Verrucomicrobiaceae; genus VFKE01. The sequence continues at coordinate 4,228 of JAIOQF010000003.1, read as the reverse complement.
CCGAGGGTTGACGCGCAGGAACAGCGCAGCGGTCATCAACAACTTTCCTACCTAATATTTGCGCAATGCCGCGCGTTAGGTCTTTCGCTTTCATCGGCGCGAAAAGCTGTGTTTGCCGATTGTGGTTTCCTCGCCCCTTCCAAACCGCATTCTTGCACTATCGCATGTAACAAAAGCTACTAAAAACATATTAGTGTTATACTTTCTCGGCGTCTGGTAACGTGCCCGCATGGAACTGCAAATCTACCTTCCAAAACGTATTCGCAAGGGCAAGCGTGTTGTGTCGCGCATGTATAGCGGCAGACTGCGACTAGCAGGCGAGAACAAGCCGCGCCAGATCGCGCTTGAGACATCAGACAAAGCCGTTGCCCTCGCCAAGCTGGAAAGGATTCGCATAGAGTGGGAGCAAGAGCGCGCCGGACTCATTGCACCCAAAACGCAACGGGAAGCGGCAGACCGACCGCTATTGGCCTTCTTGGGTGAGTTCTCGCAACAGCGTGAGATGAAGGGCCGCGCCTCTCGCTACATTCGCGGAGATGAAGGAAAACTGAAAATTCTCTTTGCGGCCTGCAAGTGGCAATACACGCGTGACGTGTCCTTGCATGGTTTCGAGAAGTGGCAGGCTGCGCAAAAGAACCTGTCGCCCCATACGCTCAATCAGTATCTGAACGCGGCTTCCATGTTTTTTAAGTGGATGCGTAAGATGGGATTCGCGGCAGCAAACCCGCTCAAGGATGCTGAGCGCATAGACACACGAGGACGTGAGAAGAAACAATTTCGCGCTTATGCTCTAGAAGAAATCCGCAGTCTGTTAAAGCACTCGGGCAAACGATCAATCATCTATCAGACTGCGGCAATCACAGGGTTTCGCCGTGGTGAACTTGGCAATCTGGAGTGGTGCAGATTTGAAGATTATGGAGACCGTGGCCATATCTTGCCACGTGCCAGCACCACTAAAAATCGCAAGTCACAGCCTATCCCCATTGGGCCTGATCTCCGTGAAGCATTGCGGAAGCATAAGCCCGCAGATGCTGGCCCAAATGATTTGATCTTTGCCAGCGGAATTCCCGACATGCGAACTTTCAGAAGTGACTTGGCGGCGGCGGGCGTCTCTGAATTCGACAAGCAAGGGAAGGCTGGCAACTTCCACTCACTGCGTCGGACTTTCCGCATGCTGATTGAGATGGCGAATGGCAGTCCACTAGAGGCGCAAGAGTTGATGCGCCACAGCGACCCAAAGCTTACAATGGTGACTTACATGGACGGCGCGCACTTGCCGCTTTCCAGTGTCATAGAAAACATGCCGTCACTGGTCGGAGATGACGCACGAAGAGACGCACGCGATACCCCCAAATATGGCGAATTACCCCCTTCCGGCAGTCCGATCAATGAGGAAATTTTGCGCACGCTAGGCACGGAATTCTTATGGCCCGCATCCGCTGACCCTGAACAGTTTGCGCGTGAACTGCGTCTGCTTTTACCCCGTGAAAACGAGGACTACGAAGAAACGCAAAAAAGTGCACCCAGCAGGAATCGAACCTGCATCGGTGGTTCCGGAAACCACTGTTCTATCCGTTGAACTATGGGTGCTGAGCGAATAAAGCGAGCCACTCACGGAGACGAGGCTCGCAGACAAACAACTGAACGACCATCAGTAATGGAACCTCATGCAAATGGCAAGTTGCGATTCATACACAAGCGCGTCTTGGAATTTCGCATCCGGAAATACCGCGGAAAGCTGCACGCTCTACTGGTTCGAGAGTCTCGTGAGGCCGACTGCTACTTTTTACGCGATTTAACAAACGTCTCCATGCCGTCCATCGCCTTCACGAGAAGATCAGGGGCGGTGGCGTAGCAGCAACGGACGCAGCTTTCTCCACTGGGTCCGAAGGCCCCGCCGGGAACAACGGCGATGCTGTGCTCCTCGAGAAGTTGCATGGCGAATTCTTTTCCAGTGAGACCGGTTGAACTCACATCGGGAAAAACATAAAACGCACCGCCGGGATTGAAGCAGTGGAGTCCCATGGCGTTGAGTCGGCCGACCACAAAGTTGCGACGTTCCTCGTAACTCTGACGCATGGGCTCATAGGCTTCCGCGCCGAGTTTGAGCGCCTCGATGGCCGCCATCTGGCTCATGATCGGCGCGCAGAGCATGGTGTATTGATGGATCTTCATCATGGCCGCGGTCAGCAATGGCGGCGAGCAAGCATAACCAAGCCGCCAGCCGGTCATGGCAAAGGCTTTGGAGAAGCCGTGAAGGAGAACCGTGCGCTCTCTCATGCCGGGGAATTCCACGATGCTCTTGTGCTGGCGACCGTCATAAAGCAGTTCGCTGTAGATTTCATCGGTGAAGCACAGCAGATCGTGTTTCACGCAGAGCGCGGCAATTTTTTCTAACTCGTCCAGGGGCTCGATGGCACCAGTTGGATTTGTAGGAAAATTCAGGACCAGCACTTTTGATTTCGGCGTGATGACCTTGGCCACGTCGGAAGCGCGCAGGGCAAAGTTGTCTTCCAATCGCGTATTCACCGGCACCGGCACACCGTAGGCCATGGTGACAGTCGGTGCGTAGGAAACGTAGCAAGGCTGATGGAAAATCACTTCATCACCGGGATTCAGCACGGCGCGGAAGGCGATATCGAGCGCTTCACTGACGCCGACGGTAATGAGGATCTCCGTCTTGGGATCGTAGCTGGTGCGGAAATGTTCCTCGACGTATTTCGCAATGCTGATGCGGAGCGATTCCAGACCAAGGTTGCTGGTGTAGCTGGTCTGACCTTTTTCCAAAGAGCGGATCGCCGCCTCGCGGATGGGCCACGGTGTTGGCTTGTCGGGCTCGCCGACTCCGAGTGAAATGACATCGGTGCGACCGATGACCAGTTCGAAGAAATCGCGGATGCCACTGCGCGGGATGCCGCGGAGCTGATCGGATAACTTGGAATCCAAATCCATCTGGCGCGACTGGCTCACGGACTGATGGGCAGACGCTCCTCTTCGTCGCTTGTGCGCAGGAGCACGCCGTCGTGCTTGTAAACGCGCAGTTGAAAATGAGTGGCAGTGGAGAGCACCGCGCCGAGGGTGCTGAGTTTTTCTGCGACAAATTTGGCGACATCGTAGAGATCCTTGCCTTCGACGATGACCGCGAGGTCGTAGCCCCCGCTCATGAGATAGCAGCCGCGCACTTGATCGTATTGCGAAATGCGCCGGGCCATGCGGTCAAAGCCGCCTCCACTTTCCGGGGTTATTTTCACTTCGATGAGAGCCGTGACGCCGCGCTCGCCGGCTTTCTCACGGTCAATCACGGGCGTATAACCGAGGACGACGCCATCGCGTTCCAAGGCTGCGATTTGCGCGGCGACTTCGGCCTCGGTGAGGCCCAGCCGCGCGCCGAGTTCCGCATTGGACTGGCGGGCGTTTTCGCTAAGAATCTGAAGCAGGCGTTCCATGCGCAACCCTAGCGCATGGCGCCTGCAGAAGCCAAACGATTTCCGCGACCGAGTTACTTGTCGCCGAAGCTGATGCCGATGGCGCGAGCGGCGAGGACTTCCTCGCAGTCGGGGCCCACCAGCCGGAGCTTGTTCACGGCGTCCTCGATCGGCACATCACCGACGTGGTAGCTCTGATAGCTGACCATGCGACCGAAACGTTTCTCTTTGATGAGATTGATGGCCTTGACGCCGAAGCGCGCGCCGAGAATGCGATCCAGCGGTGTGGGCGATCCCCCGCGCTGAAGGTGGCCGAGGCGCACGTCGCGAGTTTCATGACCGGTGCGCTTCTCGACTTCGCTGGCCACAAAGGCACCGATGCCGCCGAGCTTCACCTGTTGCTTGGCCTCGTCGATTTCACTGCGCTTCATCAAGCCGCCATCTTCCAAGTGAGCACCCTCGGCCACGACGATGAACACGCTGCGATGACCGTGCGTGTAAAGCCGGTTCACATGATGAGCGACATTCTCCAACGTAAAGGGAATTTCAGGAATCAAGACGATGTCAGCACCACCGCCGATGCCGCCGTAGAGCGCGATCCAGCCGGCGCCGCGGCCCATGACTTCGACGACCATGACGCGCTGGTGACTTTCCGCTGTGGTGTGCAGGCAGTCGAGGGCGTCGACCACAGTGCCGACAGCCGAGTAGAATCCGAATGTCATCGAGGTGGCGACGAGATCGTTGTCGATCGTATTGGTAATGCCAACGGAAGTCACGCCTTCCTCGCAAAGCTGCAGACAGTT
>JAIOQF010000387.1 GCA_021413535.1 Verrucomicrobiota bacterium | reverse complement strand
GCGGGTTCGATTTTTTACTGGGAATTTCCGGTTCAATAAGCACAACGACGTCGGTGTGGTTTTCTTGTTATTTATTTTTCGAGCCGGTTGTGCCGCCTCGAGTTAGGTGACGTGGCGCTTGGCAGTGTTTGCGACCCGTTTCTTTCAGCCTGTCGTTTCCGTCTGATACAGGTTCAATAGTCCCTGGCCAGCAGATAATCCGCGAGCTGCCGCATGCGCTGTCCGCGCGGACCGAACACATCGAGAGCCCGATGGGCCTGCTCGGTGAGCTGGTGCGCTTCCTCGCGTGAGGCATCGAGTCCGAGCAACGCCGGATAGGTGGACTTCTCTGACGCCACATCTTTGCCTGCGCTCTTGCCGAGCTTTTCAGTCGTCTGCGTGACATCGAGGATATCGTCGATGATCTGGAACGCGAGGCCGGTCGCCCTGCCGAATTTTTCCAACGCCGCCAGCTCCTCGGGCACTGCATCCGCGCACATTCCGCCGAGCTTGACCGAGGTCGTCAACATCGCGGCTGTTTTGTTTTCGTGAATGAACCGCAGATCATCGAGCAGTAGTTTCTTCCTTTCACCTTCAAGGTCGGCCACCTGGCCGCCGACGAGATGCAAGCTGCCGGCAGTGCGCGCCAGTTCCAGGATCATGTCGCCGATGGAATAACGATGTCCGGCGCGTGATTTAGCGACCAGCTCGAATGCCAGCGCCTGCAAGGCATCACCTGCGAGCAGCGCCATAGCTTCACCGTAGACCTTGTGACAGGTCGGCACGCCACGGCGCATATCGTCGTTGTCCATGCACGGCAGATCATCGTGAATCAATGAGTAAGTGTGCAAGCATTCCACCCCGCAGGCCGCGAAGAGGGCGCTGGTATCCGATCCGCCACAAGCTTCCGCAGCAGCGAGGCAGAGGATCGGGCGCAAGCGTTTGCCGCCGGCAAAAATACTGTGCCGCATCGCTTGGTGAATTGTGACCGGTTTCGTCTCCGCCGATGACAGGAACGAATCCAGCGCGTGATCCACATACTGGACGCGTTGGGCGAGGTAGGATTTGAGGTCGCTCATTGCGACAAACAAGATTTGGTTACAAGCACTCCGCGATCTGCACGGCGTTCAACGCTGCGCCCTTGAGAAGCTGGTCGCCAGCGATCCAGAACGCGAGTCCATTGTCTAGCGCACAATCATGACGGATGCGGCCCACGGCGCATTTGTCCTTGCCCGCGACATCAAGGGCCAGCGGATATTGATTTAAAACGGGATCATCCACCACATCGAGGCCGGGTGCTTCTCTCAGCACGGCGCGTGCGGCATCGGGCGTGACGGGCTTTTCAAATTCCGCACTGACAGCGATACTGTGCGCCCGGAACACCGGCACGCGCACACAAGTGACGGAGGCGCGAAACTTCGGATGATGCATGATCTTCCGGCCCTCGTTCTCCATCTTCATTTCTTCTTTCGTATAACCAGAATCGAGAAACGAATCCACTTGTGGCAGCGCATTGAAGGCGATCTGGTGCGGATAAACCTTGATGTGCTCCCCGCCCAGCTGGACATCGTCCCACTTGCGCTCGGATTTCGCCCATTGGCGAGTTTGTTTCTCCAGCTCTTCGATCGCCTGCGCGCCGGTGCCGCTGACTGCCTGGTAGCTGCTGGCGAAAATCCGCGTCACCCCGAATGCCTGATGCAGGGGATACAGTGCCATCAGCGTGATCGCAGTCGTGCAATTCGGATTGGCCACGATGCCCTTCGGCAGGCTTTTCAAATCGGCTGCGTTGATCTCCGGGATCACGAGCGGCACATCGGGGTCCATGCGGAAGGCGGAGGAGTTGTCCACCACGATCGCACCCGCCTTCACCGCATGCGGTGCGAACTCCTTCGAGATACCACCGCCGGCGCTGAACAACGCGATGTCCACGCCAGCAAATGAATCCGCCGTGAGTTCCTGCACCACGATATCCTTGCCTCTGAACTTCATCTTCTTTCCGGCGCTGCGGGCGCTGGCAAGAAGAGTGAGTTCGCCGACTGGAAAGTTCCGCTGCTCGAGGCAGCGGAGCATTTCCACTCCGACGGCGCCGGTGGCTCCGGCGATGGCGACGTGTTTGAGTTTGCTCATGTTCGTGATTGGATTTGAGGGCGGCCAGAGTAAGCTCCCATCTACAAAATGCAAATTCCCCAGCCCCGCATTGAAGTCTCCATCGGCACCCAGACCCTCGCTCTGTGGGACGGCTCCCGATTGGTTAAACAGTGGCCTTGCAGCACGTCAAAGTTCGGCATTGGATTTCGCGAGGGATCCAACCAGACGCCGCTCGGCGCGTTTCGGGTGGCGGAGAAATTTGGCGATGGCTTGAACCAGCGCACTGTTTTCAAGGCGCGGGTGCCAGCGGGTGAATGGGATCCTGCACAAGCGGTGGAAGGCGACTTGATCGTTTCCCGCATTCTCTGGTTAGAAGGGGCAGAGTCGCGCAATGCGAACACACGGGAGCGCTACATCTACATCCATGGAACCAATGAAGAAGGACGGGTCGGCCAGGTCGGCAGCCATGGTTGCGTGCGAATGCGCAATGCGGATGTGGCGGAACTTTTTGCGGCGACACCGCCGGGGACGCCGGTCTGGATCGAGGAATGATATTTTGCATCGCTTTTCGATTTGGCAAAGCTCCTGCTTCGCGCTATGGACGCGATCACGCCCAATACGGCAATCCCGCCGCACGGGTGGAATCGAAAACAACAGCTCAGATACCCATCATCATGAAATCCATCATTACCCTCACGCTCGCCGTGGCCGCTCTTACGCTTGCTGCCTGTGCCTCCAAGCACACCAACACGACGCCACCGCCCGTCGACATGGGCCATCACAGCGGCAAATAAGCCACTGCTGAACCGATTTAGGGCGCGCCGTCTTTTTTGATGGCGCGCCCTTTTTGTTTCATCTTCAGTGAATCACGTCCAGTCGGGCACTCGATTCGTCGCCTGCCAGGAAAAGCAACCGACAGCCTGACCCAAAAAAAGTGCGTGCCGTCGCGTGCGGAGCTTGTATTCTTCAGGTATGAACTCCACCAACCCCGCCCTGTCCGTCAAAGCGTTCTCTGAGAGTGTCACGGGCAACGACCAGCCGATGACTGTGCAAGGCGCCGTGAACAAATGCGCCATCTTGCTCGCACTTGTTTGTGTGCCGGGATTTTTCGTCTGGCAGAAGGCGATGGCCACTCCGGGAAGCGCCACACCGTGGGTCTGGGGCGGACTTATCACGGGGCTGGTGCTCTGCCTCATCACCTGCTTCAAGCGCGAATGGTCGCCGGTCACGGCGCCTCTCTATGCGATCGCGGAGGGTCTCGCGCTCGGCGGCATCTCCGCCATGTATGAAATGCAATTCAACGGCATCGTCACGCAAGCGGTGCTGCTCACGGTGGGAACTCTGCTGGCGATGCTGGCGCTCTACACGATGCGGATCATTCAGCCGACGCAGAAATTCATGCTCGGTGTCTTCGCCGCCACGGCGGGCATCGCCCTGACATATCTCATCGGCATGGTTTTGAGCTTATTTGGAGTCAAGATGGGGTTCCTCTACGGCAACGGTCTGTTCGGCATTGGCTTCAGTATTGTCGTGGTCATCGTCGCGGCTTTGAATCTGATCTTGGACTTCGCCACCATCGAGCAAGGTGCGCAGAATCGCGCGCCGAAATACATGGAATGGTATGCGGCTTTTGGCCTGCTGGTGACGCTGGTCTGGCTCTATCTGGAAATCCTCCGACTGCTTTCGAAGTTCGCCTCACGCAGAAACTGAGCCGGGCGATTCGGCAGACAGGCCGATATTATTTTGAATCTGCTGCTGGAAAGTGGCGGAGACCTTCGTTTACTCCGACCATGAAACGTTCCTCGCTCCACTCCATCATTCCTATTCTCGCCCTTCTCGCCCTTGTCTTGACTGGGGTCGCCGCCTCCGCCGACGAAGGTAAAGCCCTTTTTAACGGCAAAGATCTCACCGGCTGGAGAGGCTTCCCGGAACTGTGGTCCGTGAAGGACGGCTGCATCACCGGTCAAACCCAGGCTGAGCCGACGAACCCAAACAAATCCACGTTGAAGAGCAACACCTTCCTCATCTGGGAAGGCGAAGTGAGCGACTTCGAACTGACTTTCAAATACAAGCTCGTGGACAAGGACGGTCAGGGTGTCGGCTTCGGCAACAGCGGCGTGCAATACCGCAGCAAGGTCTTGGACGAAAAGGGCTTCGTAGTCGGGGGCTATCAGGCCGACTTTGAAATCGGCAAGTCTTACAGTGGTATTCTCTACGAAGAAAAAGGTCGCGGCATTCTGGCGAAACGCGGTGAAAAAGTGGTCATCAAGGAGGGCGAAAATCCAAAGAAGGCGAAGATCGAAGTCACCGGCACCGTGGGCGACACCAATGAAATCCAGGCTGGCATCAAACAAGGTGATTGGAATGAATACAAAGTGATCGCCAATGGCAACCATCTCCAGCACTTCATTAACGGTAAGCAAACCGTGGATGTAACCGACGAGACCGCCGAGGGCGCGAAGAAAGGTGTCCTCGCCCTCCAGATTCATGCTGGCGCACCCTTCACGATTCAGTATAAGGACATTATTTTGAAGGAACTGAAGTAGAACGTTGTAGAACTGACGTGCCTTCATCATGAAGGCACGACGCTTACGGGTTTGATCCGAACCTCCGTAGAGTCAATTGGCCTTGATTTTTTGACGCTCTGCATTCCTGACCCTGTTTCCCCCAAAGCTGTAAGTAGTTCACGCCATGAAATTCGCAGACAAGCCGTCCCGCTTATGTCGCAAAATGGCAATTCGGACATCGGCGCTGTTTTCTGTCGGGGGCCTGCTTCTCACGCTCGCATGTGGGGCACTGCGTGCGGCGGAACCGAACCCGTTCTTCGCCATGGACACTGCAGCGCGGGGAAAACCGGCTGATGTCGCTGCTCTGCTGAAGGAGCTCGGTTATGCCGGACTGGGCGGGCAAATTGGCGACGGGACTATGGCGACTGTTTTGGAAGATGCGGGGCTGAAGTTTTATAACGGCTACACCACTGCTGCGCTCCTTGCCGACCACCCCGCGCTTGATAACACACTGCGCGGCAAGATCGACGGCATGAAAGGGCACGATACCACGCTATGGCTCTCAATTTCGCAGGTCGCAGATTCGCAGCACAGCTTTCCCCGATCTTCGACGGACGGCGACGACATCGCTCTCGCGAGGCTGCGCGAAATTGCTGATTACGCGGAGCCTCGCGGGGTGAAGGTTGCTCTTTATCCTCACGCCGGTTCGTGGTTGGAGCGAGTGGAGGACTGCGTCCGCATTGCTGATAAACTGAATCGAACATCCGTCGGCACTACGTTCAATCTTTGCCACTGGCTCAAGGTCGAGGGAGCCGAGCGCGACCCGGCCCCCGTCCTCAAGGCGGCGCTGCCGCGACTCATGTTTGTAACCATCAACGGAGCCGACACAGGCGAAACCAAGCAGATGGGCTGGGACCGCCTTATTCAACCGCTTGGTGCCGGCAGTTACGACGTCGCGGCCTTTGTTCGCACCGTTCGGCAAGTTGGCTACACGGGGCCCATCGGCTTCCAAGGATTCGGCATCAAAGCTCCGCCGCGTGAGATTCTGACGAAGACGATGGCGGCATGGAAGGACATGAACCAGAATGCACCCCAGTCAGGCGCAGAGGAAGGGAAGTAGTCCCCAGCCCGCTACAGCACCCGTGGCCTGCCTATATAAGTTCTTGCTTTCCATTTCTCACCCTCTTTATTCCCCATTCCATTCTACCCAACCCCTCCCGAAAAGGATCCAACACCCAACTGAGCCATGCCTCTCCAACTTGAAATCGTCACCCCTGAAGCCCGCGTCTTTTCTGACGTTGTTGACTTCGTCGTCCTGCCGGGTGCCGAGGGTGAATTGGGGGTTCTGCCGCAGCACGCGCCTCTGGTGACAGCCCTTAAACCTGGTGAACTCCGCTACTCGAAGTCCTCCGAAGTTCAGGAATACTGCGTGGGCGAAGGCCTGGTAGAAATCACCGGTGGCGGCGTCCGGGTGCTCACCGATATCGCGCTGGACGAGTCCGGCATCGACGAGACTCACGTGCAGGAAGCGCTCGCCCGCGCCGAGGCCCGCATGAATGAAAAGGACATCCTTCCCGAGGAAGTCGCAGCCGTTCAGGCGCTCATCGCCAAGTCCGTCGCTCAACTCCAATTCAAACGCAAACGCCGCAGCATCTGAGCTGCGCTTGCTGCTTGAGTTTGTAACGGTAACAGTTTGGCATCACATAAAGCGCAGGGTTTGCGTGCCTGCCGACGCCTTGAATATGAATCGCCCCACTGTCGTCACCAGCCTCGTTGCTTTCTTCATCGCGGCGCTGAATCTGGCCGCCGCTGACAAGCCTAAAACCAGCGGCCCCTCCAGCGTCTGGGTGGCGGAAAAGGACGGACACAGCATCTATCTCGCGGGCACGATTCATCTGCTGCGCGAAAAGGATTATCCGCTGCCGAAAGTTTTCGAGCAGGCTTACAAAGACAGTAGCAAGCTCATCTTCGAGCTTCCGCCGAACAGCGAGGGCAATGGCGAAATCGTCCTGCGCATGCGCAAGCTCGGCACCTATCCAGAAGGGGCGAAACTTTCAGATCAGTTGGGCGCGGACACGCTCAAACGCGTTCAAGAGTGGGCCGAAAAAAATGACTATCCCATGTCGGCGATCACACGCTACCGTCCCTGGTTTCTCTCGCTCACCATCGCTGCCATCGAGTATCAGGCGCTCGGGGCGGAATCGGGCCGTGGTCTGGATACTTGGTTTGAAAAGCGCGCTACTGCTGACGGCAAACCCGGAGCCGGTCTCGAAACCGTCGAGTATCAACTCACGCTGTTCGCCAGCCTGCCCGACAAAATCCAGGAACAACTTCTTCTCCAGACCTTGAGCGAGGCCGAGACCATGAAGAAGGATTATGAAGACATGATCGCCGCCTGGCGCAGCGGAGAAATGGACAAGCTCCAGGAATTTCTTTATCGCGATGCCGACAAGTTTCCGGAGCTGATGCAAGAATTTCTCGTCAAACGCAACCTGGCCTGGGTCGCGCCACTGATGAGTTATTTAGAAAAAGGCGAGCGCGTCATGGTGCTGGTCGGCGCCGGACATCTCGGCGGAAAGACCGGTCTGCTCGAACTTCTAAAAGCAAAGGGCTGCACCATCCGTCAGCTAGAGAAGTAAGTCGCGACGTGGATAGCACGCTGGCCTAGTAAACCTCATTTACCTGGAGAAGGCGCAGCGCGAACTGCTCGACTACGTAGCTTACTACAATGCCTGCACCGAGGGTCTAGGGCATCGGTTTTACGCCGAAGTGCAGACCACCGCATCCTGATGAGCGTTCACCGCGCGGGTATTTACTGACAAAATGCGGAAGTGCTCTCCAGCAAGTCGCCGGATGGCATCCTCCGTATGATAGCTCACGTGGTAATAGTCAGGCAATCCGTCTGTCGGCGTTGTCTTGTAATAGCTGAATCCATCCACATTTTCGATGGCAAGCTCTGGTGTGAAATGCAGGGCAGCAGCCGTGTCCGGCATGTAAGAAAGCACAATGAGCGCCCCAGGTCTGGCAATCCGGCGTAACTCGGCAAACCATGCCCGCTCGACGTCGAGTGGTAGATGCGTAAATACCGAGATTGCGAAGATGAAATCGAACGATGCATCCGGAATCGTCGTGGGCGGAAAAAGCGGAAGCACATGGGTGCTGGTTACGAAGGGCAAATGGCCGCCCACCCAGGCGAGGCCTACGGGATCGACATCAGCAGCGTGAATCTGCGCGTTCACGAAGACCGGTGGCAGAAAGCGCAGGACACGGCCGCAGCCGGCTCCGAAGTCGAGCACGGATGTGAACTCGCCCACATCCCGCCCCGCAGCCTCGGCAAGTTTCTTCAGATCCCCGACAATATTTTCGCCTATTTTTAGGAACGTCCATGCTGCGCGCTCGCCTCCGATGCGGAAGCGAAGGTCTGGTGGCGGCAGCGGCCAATCCAGATGCGGGGGGAGCGGATTGGCCTCGGCGTTTGCCAGGTCCATCTTCACGTTCTCGTGGAGGTGCTTTTCTACCTGGAGCTCGCGTGTGACTTTATCGAGCTGCATCAGCAGATCGCTGAAACCCAGGGCTTGGGCCGCATCGTCCACTGGCCCGAGGGTGTCTGCAGATGCTGCAGACATGCGGCGAAGTTCCTCCTTCGCGCGATCACGATGGGCTCTGGCGGAGTCCCGCTGTTTTTTCACGATCGCGAGGCGGTCGCGGAGTTTCTGCTTCTCGTCGCAAAGCTGCTTCAACTTTCGAGAGCTTGATGTCCAAGGCCAATTCATGGCTCCTATTCGCTCAGGGAACTGAACGGCGTCAATCACGAACTCATGCTGCTGAAGGGACGGCATCGAATGGAGGATCACGCGCAGCACCCTCGTGGCTGGGTGCTCGCTCAGAAGTCCACAGCCTTCACCTGAAAATGCCATCGGCTCAATGCCCGCATGTGTTGACAGTGTTGCGGGTTTCCCGATGATGGCGGGCCATGCGGATACTGTTTCTGACCCACCAGTATTTTCCGCGACATGTTGGCGGCACGGAAATGCTCGTGCGGGGGCTTGCGTCCCAGATGCGCTCACGGGGGCATGAAGTGGCGGTGCTGGCATATGTTGAAACACCGGGCACTGAGCTTCATGATTTCGGATTTCGCGTGTCGGAATTCGAAGGCGCACCGCTCTGGGAGCTGCACTATAATCTCGCCTGTGCGGCGAACCCGGCTGAGGCGGAATTCGACAATCCTTTTATTGCCGGGCTGGTTGCGCACGCGGCTGGTGAAATCAAACCGGACGTCGTTCATGCGATGCACCTCATGAAGCTCTCTGCTGCCGTGTTGCCGCGACTGAAACAAATGGGCATTCCGGTGGTGGCGACGCTTTGTGACTTCTGGCCCATTTGCCTGCGGCACACTCTTTTATTGCCGGAGGGCGACATCTGCCAGACTGGTCCTGACCATCCAATGCGCTGTCTGCGATGTGCGCAGGTCACGCATGGATTCGCGAAGACAACGAACGATGAATCGGAACTGGCTTTATGGCAGCGTGCAGAAGCAGCCCTTGCAGACGCTGCATTTCCCGAGCCAGAATTCCGCTGCGATGTGGCTGCCATCACCACGCGGACGGAGAGAATCCGCTCCGCATTTCTCATGGCGGACCGGTTGCTGGCGCTCACCGAGTTCCAGCGTCTTCTGTTTGTCCGCCATGGTTT
>JAIOQF010000386.1 GCA_021413535.1 Verrucomicrobiota bacterium | reverse complement strand
GAAAAAGTTTTTCCCTACAAGCATTTCGTTATTCTCGGCCAGCACAATCAAGTGATCTTCCGCGAATATGAATCGTGGCTCGTTCCATCGAAAGATCTGTTCGTGAAGCTCGACTCGAAGGGAGCGGCGAAGGACGGAGGCATCAACCTGCACTTGCAGTTCTGGCAGGGCCCGCAAGTGCTGGTGAAAACCGATGCCGTCCTGCGCCCGGCCAGCCCCCTGTTCATCGCCGGTCCGAAATGGCGCGAGGGGCGGCTGATCTTTGTTCTCGAGCTCCAGAAGCTGGATGCCAAGCTCCAGCCCTGATCAGGCAGGCCGATGAGAATGCAGGTGTCGGGGGCTGTGGGTTCGACTTGGCGGATGAACGTGGATGCAGGTTTGCAATCCCCCCAATTCATGGCTCAGTAGAGCGTTTCCCGCTGAATCTTTATGTCGCAAATTCTCCTCATCATCGGGCTGCTGGTCTTCGCTTATGCGTGCCGCACGTTTAATAACCGGCTCCTTTCCAAGGCGGGCTGGATCGCTGTGCTGGTGGCGACGTATCTGGCTGGCTTTATCATCACCGCCAGTCATGCCGGCGGCTGGTTTGCGATCTCACTGTGGTTCCTTTTCCCCTGGGTGGAAATCGTGAGCCGGGTGCGCCGCTTGCGGTTCCCTATGCGCAGCGAGGTGAAGCATCGCTTCCCGCCCTCGCGCGATCTCTTTCCTGACCTGGATCAGATTAGTTCCGAAATTGAAGAGGCCGGTTTTGAAAAGGCGGATGATGCCGGATGGAAATGGGAGCAGACCGATCATTTCGTCCGTTTGTTCTACCATCCTGAAAAGTTGCTCCAAGCCTCCATCAGCGTCGCGCAGCAGGATGAATTCGTTTTCTCCCACGCCAGTCTCACCACCCGCACCGTGGACGGCATGACCCTGGTGACGACCAATTATCCGTTCAGTTTCACCATGCGGCTCGCCCCGCGTCAGCGCATGAACCGCTGTCGCAGCGCGGAGTCCATCGAAGAGATGCTGGCCTCGCACGAAGCTTTCTTGGTGAAGAACGGAGTGACCTTGGAACGCGTCGCGCCGCAGGATCCTGATCTGCTCCACACCAACATCCAGCGCGACCTCACCCAGCAGATTGATCACAATCTGCTCTCCGGTGTGATTATTCGCGCTGACGAACAGCACTTCCGCTACTCATGGCGCGGCTGCTTTTATCTCTGGTTTCAGGTGGTGAAGGAAATGATCTGGGCCTGATCGCCCGCATCATTCAGCCCGCGATCTCTTGTTGGGTAGCCTTGATGGGTGCCTCGATGATTCCAAGATCAGTCTCCTGTTTCAAACGAAGCTGACCGCACGCGGCGGCAATGTCGTGTCCCTTCTCCCGGCGCAGTGTCACCGCGACGCCGCAGAGCGCCACTTCGTCGCGAAACGCATCTTGCTGCCTCTCGTCCGGCCGCTTCCACGGCAGTCCTTCGACAGTATTGTAGGGAATCAAGTTCACCTTGGCGTTCAAGGTGCGGGCCAGACGCCCGAGCGACCGTGCCTGCTCCTGGCTGTCGTTTACGCCCTCAATGAGGATGAACTCAAAGGTCAGATGTTGTTTCTTGCGCGCGACCCATTCTTCAAGCGCGAGATACAATTCCCGCAGCGGCCATTTCTTGTTCACCGGCATGATCACATCGCGCACTTCGTCGCTGGCACCGTGCAGGGAGATGGCCAGGCGGATTTGCAAAGGAAACTCCGCGAGCTTGCGGATCTGCGGCGCGAGCCCGCTGGTGCTCACCGTGATGTGCCGCGCACCGATGCCTACGCCCCACTCCGCATTCAACACCTCGATGGCCCGCAGCACATTGGGCAGATTCGCCAGCGGTTCGCCCATGCCCATGAAGACCAGATTGTCCATGCGCGCGCCGGCGATTTTTTCCACCTGCACGATCTGCTCCACGATTTCGCTCGCGGTGAGGTTGCGGGTGAATCCAGCCAGACCGCTCGCGCAAAATTTGCAGTCATAAGCACAGCCCACCTGCGAGGAAACACAGAGCGTCCGCCGATCTGATTGTGAGCCATACAGCGCCGGCGAAGCCGGAATGAGCACAGTCTCGATGAAACGGCCATCGTTCAGTTTGAAGAGAAACTTCCGTGTGGTGTCCTCGCTGCCTTCGACCTTCGCGAAGGTCATGGTCCGCAGAACATACCGTTCCTCCAACGCCGCGCGCAGCGGCTTGGACAAGTTCAGCATCAAGTCAAAACTCTCCACGCGTTTTTTGAAGACCCATTCCAGAATCTGTTTGGCCCGGAACGGCTTTTCGCCCAGTTCTGTCAGCACGGCTGCCAGTTCGTCCGGCATGGTGGCGAGCAGCGATATCTTGGGCGCGATTGAATCCATGCAGCAGCCTAGTCGCAAAGCAGTCCGGCGGCAAAGGTTCGCTCGCATCCATTTCCTTTCATCTGCCCTTTTGCATCTTCACTGCTTTGCGGCTAAAGCATCGCAGCATGCCTGCATCCGAATCAAATCAACCCGCCGATGCCAAGAGCTGGATGGAAGGGCTTGCCAGCTTCCTGGCGGAGGAGCGTGGCGTGGAGGCCATCTTGCTGAATCCCGACCAGCGGAAAGTTTCCGTGGCCACCTTGGGCATCGTCAATGCCGATGCTTTGAAAGAGCGGCTGGATGTGGTGCTGCGGGCGCTTGATGCCCGGTTCGGTCCCAGCGGTCTCGCCGATCACCCTGCTCAGACGACTGAGGCTTTTCAGCTTCAAGTGCGGCAGCTTCCCAGCAAGGATGTCTTGATCGAAAAGCCGAGCTGCCCCACCGCGCCCACGTTTTGGAAATGGCGCGAGTTCGCCTGGCCGGAGCCGGAGGAGATTGAGAAACAAAGCCGTGAGGAATGGCAGATGCTCGCAATCCAGGCCGCAATCTGCGGGGTGGCGCTGGCTGCGGGCTGGATCATCGAGTCGTTCACCCAACTTCCTGCATCTGTCTGGGTCGGTTGCTTCATGGTTTCCATTGTCTTCGGTGGATGGGATGCCGCGAAAGACGCTTGGGAAAAAATCCGCGAGGGCCAACTCGACATTCACTTTCTCATGCTTGCGGTGGCGGCGGGTGCCATGGCCATCGGAGCCTGGCACGAGGGCGCGCTGCTGCTGTTTCTCTTTTCATTCAGCGGAGCGATGGAGCATTACGCCCTGCATCGCACGCATCGCGAGATCAATGCGCTGACCAAGGCCGCGCCCAAAATGGCGCGCGTCATTCTGCCGGATGGTCGCGTCGAGGCGCGAGCGGTGGCCTCGCTGGCCATTGGCGACATGCTCCAAGTGCGGCCCGATGAACTGTTCGCCGTTGATGGCTCGATTGATTCTGGCGAGACCGCCGCTGATGAATCCACGCTCACGGGCGAGTCGGTTCCGATCGACAAGCAGAAGGGATCCGAGGTCTTCAGCGGCACGCTGAATCTCTGGGGCGTGGTGAGCGTTCGAGTAGAGAAACTGGCTTCGCAGAGTGCGCTGCAAAAAATCATCATGCTGATCCAGCATGCGCAGAATCTCCGCGCGCCCAGTCAGCGATTCACCGACAAGTTCGGCACGCCCTACACCTGGCTGGTGCTCGGACTGACCGCAGTGATGTTCTTCATCTGGTGGCTCGCGCTCGGCATCGCGCCGTTTCAAAATATCGAAGGTCAGAAGTCCGCGTTTTATCTCGCCATGACGCTGCTCGTTGTGATGTCGCCCTGCGCGTTGGCGCTCAGCATTCCGTCCGCCATTCTCGCCGCCATCGCCTGGGGCGCGCGGCACGGCATTCTCTTTCGCGGCGGCGCAGCGATTGAAAAGCTCGCGGAAGTTGATGTCGTCTGCATGGATAAAACCGGCACGCTGACGGAAGGCGAAATGCGCGTGAAGGTGATCGAGAGCTTTCCTCCGGGGCGCGATATCGACGTCGCACGGATCGCTGTCACCATGGAGGCTAATTCGAATCATCCCATCGCGCGCGCCATCGTGTTGCATGGAAAAGCCCAGGGTTTTACACCAGATGAATTAACTGGATTTCAAAGCCTGACTGGCGCCGGATTGCGCGGCACGGTGGATGGGCAGGTTACTTATGTCGGTCGCAGGGAACTCATGGAGCAGGGCGAATTCGCTGGATGGGTCGGCAAGATTCCCGACGCACCGCTCGGTTTCACCGAGGTGTGGGTGCTGCAAGCTGGTCTGGTTGGTCGTATTCTTTTGCAGGACACCATTCGCTCGGGCAGCAAGAGCGTGCTCGAGAAGCTCAAAGCCGAAGGCGTGGAAACCATCATGCTCACCGGCGACCGCCGTGCTGCTGCGGAACAGATTGGGAAAGATCTCGGATTAAGCGCGGTCTTCGCTGGTCTCAAGCCTGAGGACAAGGTCTCCACCATCAAAGAACTGACCGACCGTGGCCGCAAGGTGGCAATGGTCGGCGATGGTGTGAACGACGCGCCGAGTCTCGCCGCCGCTTACGTAAGCGTGGCCATGGGCGCGCGCGGCAGCGACGCTGCGCTGGAGCAGAGCGATGTCGTGCTCATGAAGGACAAGATTGAAAAGCTCCTCACCGCGCGTGAACTCAGCTTGAAAGCGCGCGCCATCATCAAGCAGAACCTTTTTATCTCTCTGGGCGCAATCACCATCATGGCGATCTCCGCCATCTTCGGCCTGGTGCCGCTGACGCTCGGTGTGATTACGCATGAAGGGAGCACCGTGGTCGTCTGCCTCAACAGTCTGCGGTTGTTGTTCGGGAAAGACTCGTGAAAAACGCGCATCATGAAACGGCGGATTCTCTCCGTGATTTTATTCCTGGTCATGGGAATCGGCGCTGCCAAGACGGCGCCGGTCACGGGTTTCGGTGAATCCTCGCGAGGAGGAACTGGCGGACGGACGATCTTTGTCACGCGTCGCGATGATGACCCGCAACATCCGCGCGAGGGTTCGCTGCGTCGGGCCTTGCAGGAAAGAGGCCCGCGCATCGTGAAGTTTGCCGTCGATGGAGTCATCACACTCCAAGAACGCATCATCATCCGCGAGCCGTATCTCACGATTGATGGTGGCGATGCACCGCGCGACGGGATCACCATCCGCGGGGGCAGTCTCATGTTCTGCGATACGCACGACATCATCGTGCGCCAGGTCCGCATCCGGCTCGGTGAAGAACCTGCTGCACGGCAGCGTCGTGAATACCATAGCGACCGCCCGCCGCATTCCGCTGGGCTCGACTGTGTATCGGTCGACGACTCGCGCCGCATTGTATTCGACCATTGTTCGCTCTCGTGGAGCTGTGACGAAATTTTTGGCATCACGCGCTGCCGCGATGTCACCATCCAGTGGTGCATCCTCAGTGAGCCGCTTGCTGGTGCGCGGCTCCATCCGTATGGCGACCGTCATGCGTTCCCGATCACTGCCAGCGCCAGCACGCTGAGCGTGCACCACTGTCTCTTCGCACACTTTGTCATGCGCGGTCCGCAGTTCGAGGCCAATGACATGCGCCCACAGGATGACTGGCCTGTGCAGTTGGAAGCGATAAACAACGTTGTCTTCGACTATGAACACAGCGGTTCTCGTTACAGCAGCGGCGTTGAAAAAAACAACGGCACTGCGGCGGGCAAAACCTTTCGCTTTCAGTTTCAAAATAACCTCTATCTCGCCGGTTCCACGATGAAACCGACCGTTGAAGCCATCACCAAGCACGGCGTGATTCCCAATGTGAAAGTCCATGCCTCCGGCAACCTCGTCGAAAGCAAGACCATCGTCCGCCACGTTACCATTTACGCCCCCCGCCTTTTCGCTCCAGGCAAGGGCCCCGTCCTTCCCGAAGCCGGAACGATTTCGCGGCAGACTGTCGTTGAGACATCACTCTCTCCAGTGACTCCACCGTTTTGGGCACCAGAGGAGAATGCGCCTGCACTCTGGCAACAGGTAAGCTCGCGGCCTTTCTTTCGAACCAGCGCCAGCGGGAACATGCAAGACGCTGTGCAAAATAAAGATCGGGTGCTTCGCGAAGCCGGATGTAGTAATCATCGCGACCGCGTGGATAATCGGATCATCGAAGACATCACCCGGCAGCGCTTTTGACGAGTCTCTTGATGCGACGCTACATTGAGAAAACGGATTAAAGATTCTTCAGCGCCGCCTGCACGACTTCCGCTGTCTTCGCGAGATCTTCCTGGCTGTGCGCCAGGCTGATGAAGCCGGTCTCGAACTGGCTTGGTGCAAAGTAAACGCCGTGGTCGAGGCAATGGAGGAAGAATTTCTTAAACGCGGCGAGATCGCTGGTCTTGGCGTCGGTGAGATTGCGCACCGGTTTTTCGGTGAAGAACAAACAGAACATGCTGCCGGTGCGATACCATTGATAATTGCGACCCGTCTGTTTGAGGATTTCCAGCACGGCGTCCTCCATGATCGCGCCGATTTCTTCCAGCTTGCGCCAGCCGTGTTGTTTCTCCATTTCACGGAGCTGCGCGAGTCCGGCAGCCATCGCCAACGGATTGCCGCTGAGTGTGCCGGCTTGATAAACCGGACCGTCGGGCGCGAGATAGTCCATGATGTCTGCGCGACCACCGAACGCGCCGACGGGCAGGCCGCCGCCGATGACTTTGCCCATTGCAGTGAGATCGGGCATGATGTTTTCAATTTCTTGCACGCCGCCCTTGGCAACGCGGAAGCCGGTCATGACTTCATCAAAAATGAGCAGCGCGCCGTGTTTCTGCGTAATCTCGCGCAGCTTCTGCAAATAGCCCGGCTGCGGCA
The DNA here is from genome assembly GCA_021413535.1 of Verrucomicrobiota bacterium. GTDB lineage: Bacteria > Verrucomicrobiota > Verrucomicrobiia > Verrucomicrobiales > Verrucomicrobiaceae > VFKE01. The sequence continues at coordinate 9,585 of JAIOQF010000386.1, read as the reverse complement.
GGATAAGCCCGGCATTGGCGGGATAGCTCTCGACGATGACGGCGGCAAATTGATCGCCATCCTTGGCAAAACATTCTTCCAGTGCGGCGACATCGTTGTAGGGCAGCACGGTGGTGAGTTCCGCATAGCTTGCGGGAATGCCCGCACTGTCCGGCCGGCCGTGGGTCAGTGCGCCGCTCCCGGCGGCCACGAGCAGCGCATCGACATGACCGTGGTAGCAGCCGTCGAACTTTACGATACGGTCTCGCTTGGTAAAACCACGCGCCAGACGGACACAACTCATGGTGGCCTCCGTGCCGCTGTTCACCATGCGGACTTTTTCCACGCTCGGCACCCATTCGCAGATGAGCTTCGCCATTTCGACTTCGTAAATATTGGGAATGCCGAAGCTGACGCCATCTTTCACCGCGTTTTGCACGGCTTCGATGACACAATGCGGCGCATGACCGAGAATTGCGGGGCCCCAGGTGCCGACATAGTCGATCAGCGCGCGGTCGTCCACGTCCCAGATGCGGCAGCCCTTGGCGCGACGCACGAAGAACGGTTCGCCGCCGACATTGCGGAAGGCGCGCACGGGTGAGTTCACGCCGCCGGGAATATATTGCTTGGCGAGCGCGAAGAGTTTTTGGGAGATAGGGCCGGAGGTCATGGTGGAAACAGTTGGAATGCAGCCGAGTCAGTCAGTCTTATTTTTCAGGAACGACGGGCAGGCGTCGCAAACGTGCACGACTTCCTGTGATTGTAAGCAATGCCCCAGCAGTTAAGGCGGGTTCTGCATGGGCGATGGCCGCGCAGACATGTTCGCGGGCGGCGAGATCAAATTCATTATCCATTCGCAGGAGCACCACGCTGGGACCATTGTCGCGGGTGGCATAGAGAATCTGGGAAAAATCCAGATCCTGTGTGAGAACCACATGACCATGCTCCAGAGCCCAGCTTATTAATTCGACATCAGGGGCGTTGCCACGACCGATCTGGCTCCAGTGCTGCACCTCCCAACCCCGGGCAACCAGCAGCGGCACCCAGTCCGGGCTCAGATTCATGTCCACCAGCAGCTTCATGCTGCAGACATAGCCAGCTCTTCATCATCTACTCGCAGGGCGGCATAACCCAGGCACGCATCAATATCCTCCGGTTCCAAATAGGGATAGGCACCGAGAATTTGATCCGGCGTGCGGTGGCTGGCCAGTTGGCGGAGAACATTTGCCACCGTTACCCGCAGACCTCGAATGCAGGGTTTGCCCGACATGACGGCAGGATCGAGAGTGATGCGTTCCAGATTCATAACGCAGAGTCTAAGGGATGGAGTGTTCCTTTGCAAAGACTGAACACGTCCGGATTTCGCATCTCAACCCGGCTCCGGTCCAATGACAAGGGGAAGCGCCGGGCCATACACAGGCCGGAGGCACTGTGCTACCGGTGCTCTGCAATCACTTCGATGAACTCCGCGAGATACTTTTCGGCCTTGGCTTCGCCGATGCCACGGATGTCCTTGCCGTCCTCGACGGTTGCAGGTTTCAATCGTGTGAGAAATTCCAGCGTGGTGTTGTGGAAGATGACGTAGGCAGGAACGCTCTCACGCTGGGCGATATCCAACCGTTTCTTTTTGAGCTTCTCGAACAAGACCTCGTCGAAGCCGAGTTCCGCCGTGGGCATCTCCCTGGCTCCCGTGGTTGATTTGGTGCTGCGCTTTGTTGTTTTCGATGCAGGACCGGCATCAGGCCATTGCATTTTAACAGCGCCGCCCTGGCGCATGATTTCCGCGCCGCTGTCCGTGATGCGGAGTAGAGGATAATCTTCTTCGGTTACTATCTCCACCAGGCCAAGGCGCTCCATCTCCTTGAAAAGCTGATGGACGCCGGCGTTGCCGATGTTTTTGAGCAAGCCATACGTCGTCAATTGATCGAGCCCGGCATCCACGACTTCGCGTGACTTGCTGCCGAGCAGCATGGCGATGATGCGGCCCTTGCCGAAGCGTGGCGTCCAAGTGCCATCGACTTCCTTGCGGCACATGCGGGCGACGCCGCTCAAGGCTTTGCGCAACATGTCGATCTCCGGCGATGTTCCAACTCGCGCGCTCACGGTGATGCCGCCACGTTTGCACACGTCGCAATTGCCGCAGGGTGCGGCGTCTTCTTCGCCGAAGTATTCCAAGATGATCTGCTGGCGGCACTTGGCCGCATAGCAGAGCTCGATCATGGATTTTAGTTTTCCGCGATCACGCCGGTCTTTTTCCGCCAGCGCGGCGCGGTCGATTTTCAAGTCGCGCGCGAGCATATCGGGTTGGAGCAGGCGCGTGCCGCGCATCCGTTTGCCGGGAATGTCGAAGCGCTCGATGATCTGCTGGCGGCCGAGCATGCTCAAGGTGCTGCTCACGGCCATGGTGTTTTTCACACCGGCGATATCCGCAATGTCATCAATGGTGGCGTGTACTTCGTGCGCGTTGTCGGCCTGGCTGAGCAGAACCTGGTAGATGTCACGGATGGTTTCGAAGGAGGGATTACCACCCTCGATAAAAAACTCCTGAGTCTTGGTGTCGGCGTAGTTGAAGAACAGTTCGCAATGCGCGGGTTCGCCGTCACGACCGGCTCGGCCAGCTTCTTGATAATAGGCCTCGACACTGCCGGGCACATCGAAGTGGGCCACAAAACGAACGTCGCTGCGGTCGATGCCCATGCCGAAGGCGTTGGTGGCGACAGCGATGTGCGATTTGCGCTGAAGGAATTTGTTCTGCGCCAGCTCGCGCTGCTTCTCATCGAGACCGCCGTGGTAGGCGATGGCCTTGACGCGCCATTCGTCGAGCTGCGCGGTGACCTGCTCCACTTTCTTGCGCGTGGCGCAGTAGATGATGCCGGTTTTCCACTGGGCGATGATGTCCTTGAGCCGGTCGTATTTCGTTTTTGCTTTCTCGCAATGCGTGATGTTGAGCGAGAGGTTCGGCCGGGAGAAACCGCGCACGCTGTAGATTGGATCGCGCAGTTGCAGGTGCTGAAATATGTCCGCGCGCACCTCGGGCGTGGCGGTGGCGGTGAGGGCTAGCACCTGCGGGCTGCCGAGTTTTTTCAGTGCTTCGCCGATGCGCAGGTAATCGGGGCGGAAGTCGTGACCCCATTGCGAAAGGCAGTGCGCTTCATCGACCGCGAAGAATGCGACTTCCACCTGGCGCAAGGCATCGACGAACATGCCGCTGCGGAATCGTTCCGGTGCGATGTAGACCAGCTTGAATTCGCCGCGGCGCATTCCATTGATGCGCTCCTTTTGTTCATCGAGCGAGAGCGTGCTGTTGATCAGCGTCGCGGCGATGCCCTTGTTTTGCAGCGCGTCCACCTGGTCTTTCATCAGGGCGATGAGCGGGCTGATGACGATGGTGACACCGTCCATCACCATCGCGGGCAGTTGATAGCAGAGCGATTTGCCACCGCCGGTGGGCATGACCACCAAAGCGTCACGGCCCGCGAGCACGCCGGCGATCACCTCCTCCTGTCCATCGAGGAACGCACGAAAGCCGAAGTGCTTTTGCAGCGCTTCGCGGGCATCGTGGATGGGGGCGGAAGGTTTAAGATTCAAGGGTTAAGGTTCAAGACGAACGAGATCATCTGAAACCTGAAACCTTGAACCTTCAACCTCCATAAAAACAAAATGCCCCGCTGCTGCGCGAGGCAACAGCGGGGCATTGAATTCTAACTCTCTAAAGCTCTACGGTTCTATTTTACGCTTTATACCACTCCGGGCGGTAGCTCGGACGTTTGATGAACTGGTTGGGCGCTTCGGCGTTGGTGACTTTCATTTTTTCCTTGTCCCAGACGATGGTCTGTCTCGAGCGGATGGCGAGGTTGCCTAGAAGCACGAATTCAGCAAGTGGCGCGGCGTAGTCGAAGTTGGAGCTGGTGGTGCCGCCGTTCTTGATGACATGCGTCCATTCCTTCTGGGGCTCGCCGGGCTTTGGACTACGGGTCTCGGTCTTCTTGATGGTGCCGGCGGTCATGGCCTGCTTCACTTCCATGAACTTGGCCTCGGGGTAGATCGATGGGCTTGAGCAGTAGGCTTCGCCTTCGAAGACCACGCCATCGGTGCCGATGAACATCATGCCGCTGCCGGCCTTGCTGAAGGCTTTTTGACCGAGCTCGCTGTTCATGAATTCGGATGGCTCCGGCTTGTTGGGCTTGCCATCCTTGATGCCGTCGTGCCAGCTGACCACCAGAGCGGGATGCTTGTCAGTGGCAGCGATGTGATATTTCAAAATCGACCAAACCGGCGCGCAGGTGTCGCTGATCGGGGAGGTTTCCACTTCAATCTTCACTGGAATGGCCTGGTGCAGGATGCTGAAGGTCGCGTCCATGATGTGGCAGCCCATGTCGCCCAGAGCGCCGGAGCCGTAGGACCACCAGCCGCGCCAGTTGAAGGGATGAACGCTCTTGCCCTTCTTTGCCTTGTTGGCGTCTTCGGGCGAGAGGTCGAATTCAAAGTAAGGCTCGGAAGGCTCCACGCCGAGCCAGTTGTCCCAGTTCAAGTTTTCAGGTTGCGGGACGACTTGTTTTTTGAGCAATCCTTGGGGCCAGATCGGGCGGTTGGTCCAGAGACGAATTTCCTTGAGGGTGCCGATGGCACCCTGGTCGATCCATTCTTTCGCACGGCGCTGACCTTCCATGGTGCGGCCCTGATTGCCCATCTGCGTGACCACTCCGGCGGCTTTCGCGGCCTGATGCAACTGGCGGACTTCCGCGATGTAGTTGCACATCGGCTTCTGAACCATGACGTGCTTCTTGAGAGCCACGGCCATCATCGCCGCAGGGAAATGGGTGTGGTCGGGGGTGGAAACAGTCACGGCATCGATCTTGTCGCCCATGGCCTCGAACATTTTCCGGTAGTCGGTGAAGACTTCGGCGCCGGCGTATTTCTGCTTCGCTTTATTGAGGGTGTTTTGGTCCACGTCCACGATGGCCACGATATCGTTGCCGTCTGAGGCGGCATTGGAGTCCGACTCGCCCTTGCCGCCGACGCCGATGCTGGCGATGCGCAGTTTGTTGCTGGGCGCTTCGCCATTCTGGCTGCGGAGAATGTTGGGGACGAAGAAGGCGCCGCCCGCGAGACCGGAGGTGGTCGATATGAAGCGGCGGCGGTTGAGATGTGCTTTGGCCATGTTGGATGCGTGTTCGATGTTTTGGTTTGGTTACAGAGGAAAGCGGACGAAATCCTAGAGGGAGGAAACGGCGCTGGCGAGGAATTCTTTGCGGGGAATTGGGGGAAATATGTGGAGATTGCCATTCGGGCTCCGTTCGGCATCTTCGCGCATGACCAACGACAATGATTCTGATCCCATTGCTGAACTCCGCGCCGTCATGCACCGGTTGCGCGCGCCGGGCGGTTGCCCTTGGGATGCGGAGCAGACTCATGAGTCGCTCATCCCGCACTTGATCGAGGAAGCTTACGAAGTGGCTGAGGCTGCGCGCTCCGGTGACATGGCGCATTTGAAAGACGAATTAGGCGATCTATTGCTCCAGCCGGTTTTTCACGCGGAGATCGCCTCGGAGCGGGGCGGCTTTACGCTGGATGACATCGCACGCAACATCACGGAGAAACTCATCCGCCGTCATCCACATGTATTTGGAGATGCGACTGTTGCGGGATCGGCCGATGTGCTGAAGCAATGGGAGGAAATCAAGCGCGCGGAAAAAGGTGGCGGCAAACAACAGCTTCTCCATGGAGTCTCGAAGGCGCTGCCTGCGCTGATGCGCGCGCAGAAGTTGCAGCGGAAGGCGGCGAAGGTCGGTTTCGACTGGCCGGATGCCGCACCAGTGCTCGACAAGATTCGCGAGGAAGCTGAAGAGATCACCGAGGCGATGGCGCAGATGGATCAAGCTGCCATCGAGGAAGAAGTCGGCGACTTGTTGTTCAGTGTCGTGAATCTGGCTCGCAAGCTGGGTGTGGATGCCGAAGTGGCGTTGTCGGGCGCGAATGAGAAATTCACCTCGCGCTTTCATAAGCTGGAGGAGCGAGTCGAGTCGCAGGGGAGGAAACTCGATGGAATGTCACTCGCGGAGATGGATGTGGTATGGGATGAGGTGAAAGCGGAGCTGTAGGCCGTTTGTGTAAACGGCCTGACTTCGCAGCCCACTTTCTGTTTTACTGACCACTGATTACTGACTACTGGTTTTCATGCCCCCCAACCGCACGATCAGCAATTCTGTCATCACGGTGGTGATTTTGTTTTTCATGTTTATCACCGGGCTGCTGCTCAAAGCACGTTACCGGTTGCCATCGGAGCAAAAGGCGGCCGAAGCAGCGCAGGTGGCGAAGGTAAAGCCGGAGCCCGAGATTCCCAAGGCCGTCCCCGTCGGCCAGCAAATCTTTGAACCACGTTCTTATAAAAGCGGTGCCTTCTGGGTGTTGTCGCGTCCGGAGCTGGTGGAGACGCGGTCGAACGATGCCGACACGCTGCGGATCAAGAGCGGGCCGAAGGAAGATGTGTTCGTGCTTTATGGAGTGGATGCAGCGCAGTTGACCTGGACGCATCCGCAGCGCATCGCGAGTCAGGCGGAATACTTCGGCGGCGTGACCCAGCCGAAGGTGCTCGATGTCGGTGCCAAGGCGCTGGCCTGGGTCACGCAATTGCTCTCAAGTCATCCGTTTATCATTTACACCAAATGGTCGCGGGTGCCGGAGACGGAGCGTTACTATGCTTTTGTCCGCGTGCAGGTGGATGGCAAACAGCAGGATCTCGGCGAGTTGCTGGTGAAAAACGGATTCGCTGCGCCCAACGGGCCCGCCCCGGATGCTGTGCCGGAAGCGGGGCGCACGCCGGAGGACTTCCATCATTCACTGCAAAAAGCACTGTCGCAGGCCAAGGCACTAGGCGTCGGGGTGTGGGGGATGTGAAGAAGAACTAACAGTGCAAGGAATTCGACACCGGACCAAACCCTTGGTAATTTATCAGCAAGCTATGAGCAGTGAAAAGGAGCAGGCAAGACTGGTGGATTTTGAGATCATGCAAGATTCGGTAGAGACCGTGCAGGTTGCGTCTCCCTGGCAGATGGTTCGCTTCGTCTTATTGGGACTTGTCGGCTTGGCACTCTTCCTCATCGTTCTGGGCCTGGGCGTGATGTTGCTGATCCCGGCGCTTATTTTTGTCGTGATCACCAAGGTTATCGGTTCTTTCCTTTCCTCTGGTTCCCAAAGACGCTGACGTGCCATTAATGTGGCGCTTGCAACTTATCGCGATGGCGGCGTTCTGTGTTCGCCGAAATACTTGGTGCTCCGATAGCGCAACCATACCCGCAACACCTGCGGCACTTTCTCCCGCTCAGCTTCGCTCAAGGATTCGTAAAGGTTTATGGCCTTCTCCCGTTCATTCCGGCAGGCGTTGTTGCGATGGGCTTCCCAAAGGCTGCGTGCCTGGCGAATCAGTCGGCAGGTCTCTTTGATCAAGGCGACACCCGTCAACGGCACGGTGGTGATTTTCTTTTTCGCCGGCATTGGGAATTTGAATGAAAGAACAATCTCACCGGCTGGGTGAGAGCGGATCGAATTTCAAATGAATTAAGCCTTCGTGCCTTTGTGTGAGCCACGCATTCGACATTCGGCCAATACTTATTCCGCGCCCTCAGTCTTCGGTTCCGGCAGGAAGAAGCCGACGACAAAAGCCAGCAAGGCGAGCCCCGTGGCGATGTAACCTGCGGCCAGTGCCACATGCATAGGTTTCACCGCTTGCGCACCGCCCGCCAGCAACGGTGCAAGCCAGGCGGTATTTAGTAATGCCATGCTGGTGCCGATCATGCGACCGCCGACGTTGGTGGCGAAGCTGCCTCCGGTTCCTCGGAGATGCAGCGGAAACACCTTGGGCAGGTATTCACCGAAGTAGCTGAACTGGGCCACCACCAAGAGTCCGCAGAAAAAGTAGCTCCAGAGAAATGTTTCGCCGCCCAGCTCGAAGAATTTGAAATAGGTCAGCGGAAGAATGATCAGCGCCGGGATTTGGAAAACTTTGAGCAACGCCACGCGGCTGATGCCGACGATGAGCAGCACGGCGAGGAGGATGCGTCCGACCAGTCCGCCCATTTCCTGGCGGAACTGCACCTTGTCGCTCATGTCCTTGATCGTCGCGTTGGGCTTCGACTGCGCTTTGAAGTTCTCTTTAATTTTTGCGATCAGATCTTTCCGCGCGGGATCGTTGGATGGAAGGGCATTGAGTTGCGTGTTGAGTGCCTCACCTTCTTTGCGCAGCGGCGCGAGCTCAACTGCCTGTTTTTTCAGTTCGGGCAATCCGGGCGTCACACGCGCGACGGTGACTTGCAGTGCACCGAAGGCGATGCCGTAGGCGCAGGCGGAGAGGATGGCGGTGACAATGGTGACGCGGCGCAGCTCCGGCGCAAAAAGCGCGGCAAAACTGGGGCGCTTAAGTGCGCCAGCGGCACGCTTTTCTTTCCAGACTTTTGACTCCGGCACGAAGGGCAGCATTAAAGCAATTGGGATTGCAGGCAGCAATCCGGTCAGCAGCAGAAAGCGCCAGCTGGCCGGGTCTGTCGAGCCCAGTCCCGCCGGTAATCCGATGTGTGGCAGGGACGTGAGATGAGAGCTTATCCAGATGCTTACCAGCGTCACGAGGACGCCGCCGAGTGATGCAAACGCTTGTGTGATTCCCAGCCACCTTTCTCTTTGCTTCTTGTCATCAAAAACTTCGGCGAGCCAGGTGATGGCGGCGATGAACTCTACACAGACGCCGATGAAGGTAGTGCTGCGGAAGAAGATGAACATCGGCAGCGAAGTCGAGTAGGCTGCGGCGAATGGAGAAAATGAGTAAAGGAAAATGCTCAGGCCCATTACGGTTTTCCGGCCGAACTTATCCACCAGCCAGCCGCCGAGCAGGCCGAAGAGTCCGCCGCAAAGGGCGGAGATCCAGAGCAGCCGTCCGACCCACTCGGTAACGATGGGATTGTTCTGTGGAATTTTTAGCAGTTCGGCGATCGCGGGCGCGGCAACCAGCGGTGTCATAAGCAGCTCATAAGTGTCGAAGAGGAAGCCGATGCTGGCGATGATGATGATGAGCCAATGGGTGCGGGTGAGTTTCATGAATGGTGATGGTTACTTTGAACGTCGGAGGAATGCGCGAAAGGCGGCGATGGTCTCCGCACCGAGATGATGTTCGATGCCTTCGGCGTCTCCTTCGGCGGCGGCGCGGGGCACACCGAGCGCGAGGAGAAAAGCAACGACCAGCGCATGGCGTTCGCGACACTCGGCTGCGAGCGCGGCGCCTTTCGGAGTAAGAAATATGGAGCGATAGGGGCGGGTGATCAGGAGTCCGTCGCGCTGGAGCCGGGCCACGGTGCGGATGACGGTGACGTGGGAGACGCCGAACATGCGCGCGAGATCGGTCGGACGAGCCTCGCCGTCGTTTTCGATGAGTTCAGCGATGGCCTCAGCATAATCCTGTGCAGTTTCGGCGGCGTTGGCGCTGCGGACTTTACGGAAGCTTTCGGCCCGCGTTGCCGGCGCCACACGTTTACGAGTGGTCTTCTTAGGTCGGGGCGACTTGGCGGGCATGAGGAGGGGACGCTAACCAGAAAAGCGCTCTTGACAACCCGGCGTAAT
>JAIOQF010000366.1 GCA_021413535.1 Verrucomicrobiota bacterium | reverse complement strand
GGTCCCATGCCCGGTCCGCCGCCTCCATGTGGGATGCAAAATGTTTTGTGCAGATTCAAATGACACACGTCCGCTCCAATAAGCCCCGGCGAAGTGAGACCAAGCTGCGCATTCAGATTGGCTCCATCCATGTAGACCTGTCCGCCGTGAGCGTGAATCAGTGCGCAGATTTCCGCGATGCCTTCTTCAAAGACTCCGTGCGTGCTCGGATAAGTCACCATCAGCGCCGCGAGATCCGCCGCGTGTTCCGCCGCCTTCGCCTTGAGATCATCAAAACGGATGTTGCCGTGCTCATCACACGCCACCGCCACCACCTTGAAGCCCGCCATCACCGCGCTCGCGGGATTCGTGCCGTGAGCAGAAACGGGGATCAAACAGACATCGCGATGCTCATCACCGCGCGCGCTATGATAATGGCGGATGGCCAGCAGGCCGGCATACTCGCCCTGCGATCCGGCATTGGGCTGGAGCGAGACAGCGGCGAAGCCGGTGCATTCCGCGAGCCAGGACTCAAGTTCCACGAACATCGCGCGATAACCCGCGCTTTGTTCCGCAGGGCAGAATGGATGCAGCGCGTTCACCTCCGGCCAGCTCATGGGCATCATCTCCGCTGCGGCATTAAGCTTCATGGTGCAGGAGCCCAGCGGAATCATGGAGCGGTTCAGCGCGATATCCCGCTGCTCCAGTCGGCGGAGGTAGCGCATCATCTCCGTCTCAGTGTGATGGCGGTTGAAGACGGGGTGAGTGAGAAATTCTGAGAGCCGGCCAAATTTCTTGTCAAAAACGATCACTGACCTCTCAGTTCTAACTTCTGACGTCTGGACAGAGAACGCATCAAGCACGGCGCGAAGCTCAGCATCCGCCACCCGCTCGTCGAGCGCGATGCAAATTTGCTGTGCATCCAGTTTGCGGAGGTTGATGCCAGACTGCAGCGCCTTGCTCACCACTTCATCCGCGTTCTTCACGCGAACGGTGATCGTGTCAAAAAAGTTTTCTCCCGCGAGCACCAAGCCCGCCTTTTTTAATTCTGTCGCCAGCCACGCAGCCGCGCTGTGCACGCGTTCAGCAATAGCCCGCAAACCCTCCGGCCCATGCCACACGGCATACATGCCCGCCATCACCGCCAGCAGCACCTGCGCCGTGCAGATGTTGCTCGTGGCTTTCTCGCGGCGGATGTGCTGCTCGCGTGTTTGCAGTGACAAGCGATAACCAGCATGACCGTGCGCATCCTTCGATACTCCCACGAGCCTTCCCGGTATGCGGCGCTTCAAACTATCCTTCACCGACATGAAAGCGGCATGTGGTCCGCCGAAACCCAGCGGCACGCCAAAGCGCTGAGAATTGCCAATACAAATATCCGCACCGAAGTCGCCCGGAGATTTTAACAGGGTCAACGCCAGCAAATCAGCGCAGACGACGAACAGCGCCCCGGCCTTGTGAACTTCTGCAGCCATATCGCCGAAGTCATAGATGACGCCCAGCGTGTCTGGATACGAAGCAATGACCGCCGCGAGACTTTTATGATCTTTCGCATCCAGTTTGAACTGATTCAAATCAGTGCGGCAAACCGTCACGCCCAGCGGCTCCATGCGCGTGTCGATCACATCCAGCACATGCGGATGCAGCTTGTCGGAGACGATGATGAGATTCGATCCGGCCTTTCCGCCCAAGGCCATGGCGCATGCTTCAGCCACCGCCGTGCCTTCATCGAGCAGCGATGCGTTCGCCACATCGAGACCCGTGAGATCACAAATCATCGATTGAAAATTTAGCAACGCCTCCAATCGGCCTTGAGAAATCTCCGCCTGATACGGAGTATATGCGGTATACCAACCGGGGTTTTCCAAGATGTTCCGCTGAATGACCGGCGGCGTAAACGTATCGTGATAGCCCAGACCGATGAACGAACGCACGACGCGGTTTTGCGTCATGATACTTTTCAAACGCGCCAGAGCCTGCTCCTCGGTCAAGGCCTCCGGCAGCTTCAATGCATCGCGTTTCCGGATCGCATCCGGCACCACTTGATCCATCAGTTCATTGATGCTTCTGCACGTCGTGGCGCGCACCATTTCTCCGGTTTCGACCACAGTGGGTCCGATGTGCCTGCGCGCGAAGGATGTAGTGTCCGGCATTGCTTTGTCGGTGCTGCGAATCAGGCGATGTGCTGGCGATACGCGGCGGCGTCCATCAGTCCGTCGAGTTCTGCAGTGTTGCTGATCTTGATTTTGAAAATCCAACCCCGGCCGAACGGGTCGGTATTGATCAGTGCGGGCTCGCTGGCGAGATCGTCATTGATCTCAATGATTTCGCCGCTGACCGGCGAATAAATGTCACTCGCAGCCTTCACAGACTCCACAACGGCGACTTGATCTCCAGCATTCACCAAGGCAGCGACCTTCGGAGGCTCGACAAATACCACATCGGTCAATTCGTGCTGCGCGTGGTCAGTGATGCCGACAGCGCCGGTCTGGGGATCGAACCACTCGTGGGAGTCGCGGTAGCGGAGATGGTCGGGAACGTTGCTCATATCAGTGGCTGGGTTTGCGGTAGAATGGTTTTTTAACAGTCTCGGCAGGATATCGCTTGTCACGAATTACGATCTCAAGAGCGCATCCGGGCTTGGAAAAAGCCAGAGGCAGATAAGCCATGCCGATGCCTTGAGCAAGACTGGGCGACAAGCCACCGCTGCAAGTCTCGCCGATGACTTCTCCGTTGATGCAAACTGGATAATGCGCGCGCGGCGGCGGGCTCGGCGCAGTCATGCGAAATCCAGTAAGCTTCGCCACCACGCCTTCGGACTTTTGCTTCACCAGCACTTCTCGCCCAATGAATTCGCCCTTGTCGAAATCCACAAAAAATCCAAGCCCGGCTTCCAGCGGCGTCTTTTCTGGCGACAGATCATTTCCATTCAGCGGATAACCCATCTCCAATCGCAAAGTATCGCGCGCGCCCAAGCCCACCGGCATTCCACCCTGCTCCTGCGCCGCGCTCACGAATTTCTCAAACCAAGCTGTGGTCGTCTCCGCAGGCGCGAAGAATTCAAAACCCTCTTCACCCGTGTAGCCAGTGCCGCAGAGGTAGAGCACACCTTCGCCGCTGGTGCTGAGAAGGATGGTATTGCGCTCAGGATACACTGCGTCAGCGCCCAGCACGGCTCGCAGAACCTCGCGGCTCTTCGGCCCCTGAATTGCTAGTCCGCCGGTCTGGGCGCTGATGTCCACCAGTCGCACTTCAGTGTCGCCGATGTATTTTTGCAACCACGCATAGTCGACATCAATCATCGAGGCGTTTACTACGAGGAAGAACTCCCGTTCGCTCAGTCGATACGCGATGAGATCATCGATCACCCCGCCGCGTTCGTTCAGCAGCAACGTGTATTGCCCCTGGCCGGGCGCCAGCTTGCTGATATTATTAGTCAGCATCCGGTTCAGAAATGTTTCCGCATCCCGGCCTTCCACGAGAAACTGGCCCATATGCGAGATGTCAAACACGCCGACACTGGCTCGGACCGCTTTGTGTTCGTCCACGATGCCCTTGTATTGCACCGGCATCTCCCAGCCCGCGAACGGCACCAGACGCGCGCCCAGCGCCATGTGGGCCTCGTGCAACGGGCTGCGTTTCATCGGCGAACTTTCTGACATGGGACGGCGAATGTGGCGAAGCGCGCCCGATTGTCAATCACCCGGCGGCGGGATTTCCAATATAATGGACGCCGCCCTAATGGTGCGCGTAGAGCTAACACAAACCATGACGAGTCATTAAATCACGATTACCCGCTGGCGAATCATCCGGCCCTGCGCAAGAATTCCGCCCATGCCATTGATCAACACGCTGGAACACAAATTCGGTCGTTATGCCATTCCGGGACTGATCAACATCATCGCCGGATTACAGGTGACGGTGTGGATCCTCTCGCAGTTTCAGCCGGACTTCCTTCAATCACTGATGCTGAACAAAGCCATGGTTTTGCGCGGCGAAGTGTGGCGTCTGGTGACGTTCATCTTTCTTCCGGGTCACTCTCATCCCGTCTGGATGATTATTGCCGTGATGCTTCTGCTCACCGTCGGTCGAACGCTCGAAGAAACTTGGGGCGCGTTCCGAGTGAACCTGTATGTGCTCGGCGGCATCGTATTCGCCGCAACGGGAGTGCTGCTTCAGCAGCAATGGAGCATTGATGATCTCCTCCGCAATTCTGGCGGGGCTCAGGGTCTGGGCAGTGCTCTCATTGAGCAACTCCGCAGCGCACCCGACGTGGGCGTAATGTGTTCCCTCTGGTTTAGCATGGGCATCTTCTTCGCGTTTGCCTGCGTGGCACCTAATTACGAACTGCTCCTGTTCTTCATTCTCCCGCTCAAAGTAAAATACATCGCCATGCTCGGCGGTGCCAAACTGCTGCTGGATTTCATCGATACCGAACCGCTCCGCGTGCCGATGCTTTTCAGCTTTCTGAACTTCTTCATCGCCTGCGGCCCCACATTCTGGCGCAACTTCACCCAGCGGGCCAAGGTGGCAGCCCGCCGCTCACGTTTCGAATCAACGCAAGCGCCTTCTGGTTCATACTTCCATAAATGCGCCATCTGCAGCAAAACGGAAATCGACGACACCACCCTTGAATTTCGCGTCACAGCCGACGGCGAAGAATATTGCAGCATCTGCAAGCCGAAGCAGCAGGCGTAGATTTGCGCGGCACATAAAGCCTGTGCCGCTCAGCCTTCATAGCGATAGCCTGCGCCGTGCACCGTGCGAATAATCTTCGGCGACACCGGATCCAACTCAATGCGCTTGCGCAACTGCGAGACCTGCTGATCCACCGCGCGGCTCTCAGGAAAAAAATCCGCGCCCCACGCCACGTCCGTCAGCATATCACGATCCACCACCTTTCCGCGACGCTCATGAAACAGGCGGAGGATTTTTACGTCGCGCAAACTCAGCGCAATCTCATTCGCAGCGCGATACGCCCGCAATTCCGCCGGCACCACGCGCAAATCGCCCAGCATGAACTCCTCCTCGAAACCGCCTGTCTTTTTCAGCAGTCCCGTGCGCCGGGTGATGGCACGAATGCGTGCTAGAATTTCGCGCACGCCGAATGGCTTGGCCATGTAGTCGTCCGCGCCAAGTTCGAGGCCCAGCACTTTGTCGATCTCTTCTGACTTCGCCGTGAGAAAAAGAATCGGAACAGTTTCGTTACGCTGGCGGATGCGTCGGCACACTTCGTAACCGTCCATCTGCGGCATCATCACATCGAGACACACGAAGTCCGGGCTATGCTTCTCAAAAAGAGTGAGCGCAGCGCGCCCATCGGCGGCGGCGATCGTCTGAAATCCCTCGGAGCACAGCACTTCGCAAAGCGCCGCCCGCGTGTGTTCATCATCTTCAGCAACGAGTATTTTCATGATCATTGGGTCGGCGGCCCTCCGCCGACATCTTGTTTAAATGGCAATGTGAGCACGAAGCGTGATCCGCCGCCCGCTACATTTTCGAGCGAAAGCGATCCGCCGTGCAGTTCCGCGAGGTTTCGTGAAATCGACAGCCCGATGCCCGTGCCGCTCACCCCTTCGGTCACATCATTCCGCACTCGCACGAACGGAGCGAACACGTTCGCGCGCATCCGCGCCGGAATGCCCGGACCATGATCTTCGATGGTCAAACGCGCATTCTTATCGTCCGTCTGCGTCGCAATACTTACGAAGTGCCCGCTCTCGGCATACTTCTCCACATTGGAGAGAAGATTGCCAATAATCTGCTCCACGGCATCTGGATCGAATTTGAAAATATGAGGCGTATGCAACGAGCATTCGACAGTGAACCCCCTCGCCTCCAATCCCGGTCGCCAGACGCCAGCGACGCGTTGCGTCACTTCATCGAGCGATGCCGCGCGTGGATGAACCGTAAGCTGGTCGCGTTGCTGCCGGCCAAACGTGAGCACATTGTGGATCAAGCGACTCA
>JAIOQF010000362.1 GCA_021413535.1 Verrucomicrobiota bacterium | reverse complement strand
CCACATGACGGCGAAATAGGAAAGAAGCGCCCAGAAAATCGTCCGGCGATAGCCGAGCCATTTTGCGAGCGCGCCGCAAACGTAGTTGCCGATCAACGATCCGATCATGATCCACATCAGCGCGACGACGACAGCCTTGTCTTTTGCTTCCTTCGATGTCAGCGCGGCGATCTCTGGAAGATTCAGCACATGCTTTTGCTGCCAGAACAGAAATGTCCAGTGTGCGGTCAAGGACACACCGCAGATGATCAGCACCCGCCACGTCGTCTGGCGCACTTCAGGGCCGAACAGCGCGCCGATTCGCGGCACGACTTGACCTTCGCGGGCCTTCTCCCAAGCCTCGGGCTCCGGCACCGCCTTGCGAATCCACAGAGTCAGCAAGGCTGGCAGAATGCCGACGAGGAAAATGTATTTCGGATTCTGTCCGGCGAGCAATGATCCAGCGAGGCACGCGAGCATCACACCAAAATTGACCGCGCTTTGCAACGTCGCGGCGATCCAGGGACGCCACTGCTTCGGCCATGTTTCAGAAAGCAGCGACGCACCCACCGCCCATTCACCACCGATGCCGAGCGCGGCCAGAAAACGAAAAATCATCAACTGCCACCAAGTTTGCGCAAAGAACGACAGACCCGTAAAACAAGCGTAAGTCAAAATCGTCAGACTGAGCGTGCGGCTGCGTCCGAGCAAATCACCCACGCGCCCAAAGAAACCGCCGCCCAGGGCCCAGCCCACAAGAAACGCTGCCTGAATGATCGCGCCGTGTCGGCCCACTTCAGGATCGCTTTCATTCAGTCCCATCAACTGCGCGACGAACACCGTCGCCACCAGCGTATAAAGATGCATGTCCAGCCCATCGAAGAGCCAGCCCAACCACGCCGCGAATCCGGAGCGAACTTGTTCTTTGCTGAGATCGCGGAGCCGCGTGATTTCCTGAGACACGAATCAGATACAAGATGCAAGACGAAAAGATTCAAGATCGAAAACGACATATTACATGACTGCCAGCTTGATGACTCTTAAATCCCCCGTCTTGCATTCTAAGCCTTTCTGCAACATCTGCATCGACGACCAACCCAGTGGTCCGATGATCACGCTGAGCAGTTGAGACAACGCAGATTAACTCAGACTTAACGCCCCGCCTTCGCAGAGGCTGGCTTTGCCGAAGCGCTGCAATTCGCCGTGACCCATCGCGTGAGCCACGGCCAGCCAGAGGCGGTTGTGGGCTGCTTTGTCAAACTTCAGCGAGCGGCCCATCTTGAAGCCGGAACCTCCGCCGAGCATGACGTAAGGGATGTTGTCGAGCGCGTGGTTGTTGCCCTTGCCAAGTTCGTTAGTCCAGACCAGCAACGTGTGGTCGAGCATGCTGCCTTCACCAGCCGGTTCAGGCGTTTCGGCAAGACGTTTGGCCAGATGGGCAAACTCACCGGCAAACCAAGTATTGATCTTCACGAGCTTGGCGTGGCTTTCTTTGTTGTCGTCCGGATCGTGAGAAAGGGAGTGGTGACCTTCCTCGACTCCGAGCCAGCGCATTTGGGCCATGCCGACCGAGCGCATGTATTGCAGCGTGGCCACCCGCGCCATGTCGTTGGCCAGCGCGTTGACGAGCAGGTCGATCTGAATGCGGCTGATCTGCGGCGTGTTGTCGTTCACCAGTTCGATGCTGGGGTCGAGCTTGGGAACGGGATGGGAAAGCTGCCCCTGCTTGTCAGCATCTTTCAAATCCTGTTCCAGGCTGCGCACGAGCGTGAGATGCTGATCCAGCAAGGCCTTGTCACGCGCGCTCAGCTTGCTGGATACGCGCTTCAGGTCTTCGCGCACATCATCGAGGATGCTCACCAGACTGTCCTTATCCTTCATCTGGCCGTAGAGCTTTTTCAGCATCTGGTGGGGATCATCGATGGGTGCCACGGGCTGATTACTGCCGGCGTAGCTCATGCGCGTCCAGGGATCGGCCCGGTTTGGAACAGCCACCCCAAACTCGATCGAACCAAATCGGGTGCGTGTTTCCGGGCGGGACTGGAGAAAATTTTTAATCTCCTGATCAATGGAAATGTTGCTGGCCCAGCCGGCCGGGTTGCCGCCGCCGCCCATGATGTTGCCCTTGAGAAGTTCATCGCAAGTCAGAAGGCAACTCATGCCGCGCATGTGGCTGTCACCATCACCGCCCACTTTATTGGCAATTCCATGCAGAACGAGCGTGCGATCCTTGAAGGGTTCGAGAGGCTTGAGGATGGATTTGAGTTCAAAGCCCGCACCTTCCTGTTCCGGCCAGAACTCATCCGGCAGGGTGCCGTTGGGTGAGAACATGATGACGAGACGCTGGCGGTGCTGGGGCAGCGTTGCACCCGTGAGTCCCGGAAGTCCGCTGAGGAATGGTAGTGCGGCTGCGGAGATTCCTAAGTCGCGAAGAAACTGGCGGCGGTGGAGCGTCTTCATGTCGGGAGGGGTGTCAGTTGCTGGCGGTGTCAGGGGAAACGGTCGACACACCATCGAGCGCGGCCACGAGAGCGATTTCCATCAGGAGCTTTTGAATATTGCAATTCGAGGCAGTGAATTTGCGCTGCAAATCGTCCAGCGTGCGCATTCCGTAAGCAGGCGCTTGTTGCTTGACGATATAATTGAAAAGTTGGCGGACAAAGGCCCGATGACCCAGGGGATTGTTGGCCACATAGTTCACGATATCTCTCGGTCCTGCGAGATGAACCCTGTCGCCCTTCTCATTGGCAAATTCAGCGACCGGGTTCACCGGCTTGTCGTTGTCCTGAGTGCGCCAGCGACCGATAGCGTCGAAGTTCTCGAGGCTGAAGCCCAGAGGATTGATCACCGAATGGCAGGACATGCAGGAATCGTTTCGCGTGAGCTGGGTGATTTTTTCCCGCATGGTGAGTTTTGGATCGAAGTGGCTTTCGTCGAACGCGACGGCCATGGGCGGCGGCTTGAGGGCCATGCCGACGATGTTGCGAGTGAGAAAGACGCCTCGATGGATCGGCGAAGTCTGCTGGTTGTAAGCCAGGAACGCGAGAAGATAAGGATGGGTCACTACACCGGCGCGTTGCTTCGGATCAAACGAAACACGTTGCAAGCCTTCGCCTGAAACACTTTTCCCGTAGATATCTGCCAGACGGCTGTTCAAAAGAATGTAGTCCGCTTGAAGAAGTTCGCGATAGTCAGATTTCTCACTCCAGACAACTTCGTCAATAAACTGCAGAAGGGACATGCGCAAATCTGCTTGAACATCATTATCGAAGCCGGGGAAAGCCTTGGGATCTTTCACGATGTTTTCCGCGCGCTCCAGTTCGAGCCACTGATGAAAATAGCCTTGAAGCTTGGAGCGGGTTCGGAGATCAGAGATCATGCGCTTCGCTTCCCCGGCTGCCTGTTCACGCGTGTGCAACTTCCCTTCAGCAGCGGCGCGCATGAGCCGCCGGTCAGGAATGGAATCCCAAAGCGCCAGCGCCAGCCGGGAGGCCACTGCAAAATCATCGGATCGGCTAAGTTCACCGACGGCAGGATAGAGAAACTCCGGCGCCTTCAACGTGAAAAGCACAATCCGTTTGATCGCTTGGTCGGGTGTTCGCGCGGTGACAAAATGCCGGTCAATATGGCGATTTATCAAATCATCCGTCAACGGCCGGCGGAACGCTGCGCCGGCAAACTCAATGGCAAATTTCCTGAGCATTTCCTTGCGGTCCGGTGCGTTGCGTTTGGTGCCGGCCAGCTCATCAATATTTTTCTCCACGTGTTCTGAAACCGACACCGCCGCTTCGGTAATGGCCTGATCCCAAGCTCTGGAGATCGTGGTGCCCCGCTCGTAGCCTCCGCTGCGATCATCTGCTGGAAAGACGGCATCAACAATCATGATAGGTTTCGGCCGGTCGGTGCGCAGGGCGCGCTGAGGGATGATCTCCTTCACACCATGCGGAGGCTTCCACCATAGTTCGATTGAGGCCGATTTTTCCTTGAACTTGAAATGTTCGAGCATCAGCCCGTAGGCCCGTCCGCCCAGAAGATTGATGGTCCGTTTTTCCTCGCGCACTTCCGGGCCGCTGCTAACCCAGGCGTCGATCAACGCGTGGTCATTGCTCAGATCATTGACGCGCAGCCTCGCGCCGTTTTCGGTTTTAATGCTGAATTCATACAAGCCAGTTTCCTCCGCAACGACACTGCCTTCCCAGCGATTTTGAAACTGGTCTGCCTCCATTGTCTCCTTATCCGGGCTGTCCGCGCCAAAGTGAAATCTCACGACTGGCTCCACACGCTCGATCGTCATGTTTGGAATCTTGGCCCTGATTCCATTCTTGGGTGTGGTGTCCACGGCTTCTTCGCCGGGCTTCGGAAGTCTTTGTCCGCGATAGAATCCTTTGAGACCAGTCTCCGCCGCCAGCGGGCGGTCAAATCCAGGTCCCATGCGAAAGTGGCCAATCAAGTCCGCTACCGACGTGCGATACTGGGAGATCGTCAGACGGCTTAGATCCTTCGGCGGCAAGGGAAGCCGGGCTTGCGCCTCCGGCGAATAGAATGCCTCGAAAATATAAGCCGCCACCTGTTTCGCATCTTCACCCACACACGCCCCTTCGTTGTCCTCCGGCATGGTCTTCTCGATCTTGCGGGCCAGCGCCTCCAGACTGCGGTCGCCCGCGAGTAACTCGTCATACTTTCCTTCGACACCCCCACCGTTCTTCCCATGGCATTCC
>JAIOQF010000361.1 GCA_021413535.1 Verrucomicrobiota bacterium | reverse complement strand
GACCATGGTGAGGACCTCCGACCCACATTTGCATTGCGTCGCCTCCGGGGTCATTGCTCTTTGACCTCAACTGATTATCATCTCCAGTCTTAACCCAACCAAACCAACCAAAATCATGAAACTCATCCCCAACATCGCCGGTGCTCTGCTCGGAATACTGTTCATCATCTTCGGACTCGACTTCTTCTTCCACTTTCTGCCGCAGCCATCTTCACAGCCGCCTGCTGATTCGCCTCCGGGGCACTTTTTTGCAGCGCTGTTCCCTACTGGCTACTTCAAGCTGGTCAAGCTGCTCGAAATAATCGGCGGCGTGCTGGTGGCGCTGCCTCTTACGCGCAATGTCGGCATGTTGGTTCTCGGTCCGATCCTCGTGAACATCTGGTGTTTCCACATTTTCCTGACGGGCGGCGCCTCGCTAAAAGACCCGATGAACGCCGGAGTCATGGGGCTGATCACCGTGCTGGCATTGATCATCCTCGCCTCCGGACGCAAAGCTTGGCTCGGCCTTCTTGGCCGCTGATTCGTATTTCACGCTTAAATAATCTCATATTCCCACATGTCATCTCCCCTGTTCACTCCGCTCAAAATCGGTGCTCTCACTCTGCCTAACCGCATCTTGATGGCTCCACTTACGCGTTGTCGTGCTGAAGCAGATCACGTGCCTGGAGAATTGATGGCAACTTATTATTCCCAGCGTGCCAGCGCCGGACTGATCATCGCCGAAGCCACGATGGCGATGGAAGGCAACTCCGCGTTCTGGATGGAGCCGGGCATTTATTCCGCTGCGCAAGTCGCGGGATGGAAGAAGACGACCGATGCCGTTCATGCAGCGGGCGGACGCATCTTCCTGCAAATCTGGCACGGTGGCCGGGCGTGTCATCCGCTGCTCAATGGTGGTGCACAGCCAGTGGCACCGAGCGCTCTTGCAATTGTCGGCGATGAAGTTCATACGCCCGAAGGCAAGAAGCCCTATGTCATGCCGCGCGAACTGCGGGACGACGAGATTCCCGGCATCATCGCCGGATTCAAAAAAGCCGCGCAGAACGCAGTGGCCGCCGGCTTCGACGGCGTGGAAGTTCATGGCGCGAACGGTTATCTTCTCGACGAGTTTCTCCGCGATGGCAGCAACAAACGCAGCGGCCCCTATGGCGGCAGCATCGAGAACCGGGCGCGTTTGATGCTCGAAGTGATCGCCGCTGTTTCTGAAGTGTGGGGCGGTGATCGCGTCGGCCTGCGCATCTCGCCGGTGAACAGCTACAATAGCATGATCGACAGCGACCCCGTCGGCCTGACAACCTGGCTGGCGAAGCGGCTCAATGATTTCAACCTCGCCTACCTGCACATGATGCGCGGAGACTTTTTCCGGCAGCAGAAGAGTGACGTGATGACCCCGGCGCGCGAGCATTTCAAAGGCGTCATCATCGGCAACATGGGTTACACACCTGGCGAAGCTGCCAAAGCGGTCGAGGAGGGAAAGGTTGATGCCGTGGCCTTTGGCACGGGATTCCTGGCGAATCCGGATCTGCCCGCGCGTATCGCCACAAAAGCTCCGCTCAATGCACCGAAAGCCGCGACCTTTTACTCCCCTGGTCCGGAGGGCTACACGGATTATCCAGCGATGCAAGCCGCCTGACATGATTGCGTCTATCCATTGTGGTGGATAGAACTGCGGTATTTTCAGGGAACTGGTAAAATGTTGCCAGTGTGCGTCGGCGTAACCGATCAAAAACGATCTCCTTCTTCCCATCAGAATCACTTGAGCGAAGGAACAGATGATGCGTTGAGTGCCACCGCAAAATGTCTGACGCCACCAACCACCACCGCCATCGCTGCTGGATCGAAGTCGATCCCGATGCGTTGCGAGACAATGCCAAGACGCTGCGCGCACGCGGCGGCATGGACTTGTTGGCCGTCGTGAAGGCGAACGCCTACGGCCACGGCGCAGCCGCGGTGGTGCGGGCGCTGCAAGGAAGCGCAGCATTATTCGGCGTGGCGAATCTTCATGAAGCGGAAGAAGTTGAGACCACGAATACCACCACGCCCATCATACTACTAGGCACCTGTCTGCCGGAAGAACGCGAGGCCGCGCTACTCGATGGATTGCATGTCTGCATCAGTTCCTTAAAGGAAGCCGCAGAGTGGGATGGGCTCGCCGCGAAGCTCGACATGACTCTTCATGGGCATATCGCGATCGACACCGGCATGGGACGCATGGGGTTTCCAGAGGAAATGTGGAATGAAACAACTGCCCGCGACTTGTTAAAGTTTCCGCATATTCACTGGGAGGGTCTCGCTTCCCATCTCCCGTCAGCCGATGAAGATGTGGCCTTCACCACTGCGCAGATCGACCGCTTCCGCAAAGTGGTCGCCATTGCCCACGCCGCCGAACTCCGGCCGCACTGGATCCATCTCGATAACAGCGCCGGCATGCTCGGCTATCCACAGATCGCGGAGTTCTGCAACCTCGCGCGCCCCGGCCTCGCGCTCTACGGCGTGTCGCCGCTGCCGGAACACGCAAATTTGCTCAAACCGGCGCTCACCTGGAAGACGCGGGTGTTGCTGGTGCGGGATCTGCCCGCCGGTCACGGCGTCAGTTACGGTCGCGCTGACAAGCTTAAACGAAATTCTCGCGTGGCTACACTGGCCTGTGGTTATGCCGATGGCTATCCGCGTCAGGTCTCCGGCAAGGGTGCCACGGTGCTGATTCACGGTCAGCATTGTCCGCTGCTAGGCCGGGTGACGATGGACATGATCATGGTCGACGTGACAGATGTCGCACCAAGCGTAGCAGTGGGAGACGAAGCCGTGCTATTGGGTGCGCAAGGGGGCGCGACCATTTCCGCAAGTGAGATCGCCGCGAAAGCTGACACGATTCCCTGGCATGTTTTAACCAGCATCTCCGCTCGGGTGGAGCGGGCGCTAATTTAACAGGGTGACACAGGCTAACAAAGCCTGTGCTGCTTCACGCCACGAACTTGATGCTGCCCACCTGGCCGCGAGCCATCGCTTCGTGCTGCTCATTGGTGCAGGCGGAATCGATTGGGGCATCCGGCTGTGCATCACTTCCTTCGAGCAGACGATTGGTCACCAAGTAGTGCTCCAGTTCCTCGCCGCTGATGTCTGGAATCATCACGCCATTGATCTCCACGCAAGGACTGAGGGGCTGGCCGCTCTTCTGCTCCATCTCCCAGCGGAACGCGGGATTCTTGATGATATCCTTTTCCTCAAAAGGCAGGTCGTATTTGCGCATGATGGCGCGCACGCCTTCGCTCCAGCCGCAGTGGGTTTTAAGATAGGCGGTGATTTTTGGCTTTTCCATGATGATAGACTTTTAAGATTTTGTATAAATTATACGCCGACAGGATAAGGGCGGACGTGGGGAATGCAACTTGTGCGATGTGTGAGACTCAGGTAGGACTCTGCAACACCTGACTTCACGCGATGAAATACCTCACCCTGATCGTCGTCTTTGTGATGACCCAGTCGCTCTTGATCCCAAGACTGGCGGCGGATGGGGCCACTTCCAGCACTGCGCAAATTGAAGCGCTCATCAACGAAATCCAGATGCTCAAGGACGCTTCCTTTGTCCGCAACGGTTCCACTTACGACGCCAAGACCGCTGCCAAATTTCTTCGTGGCAAGTGGGACTCGCACAAGAGCGAAATCACCACCGCCGCTGACTTCATCGAAAAAGCCGCCACTGTTTCATCGACGACCGGAAAACCTTACCTCATTCGTTTTAACGATGGCCGGGAAATAAAATGCGGTGATTTCTTGAAGGCAAAATTGGAAAAGCTCAACGCCACCAGCCCCAAGCAGCCCTAAAGCAGTCAATTTTTTGCGGTCCTTGCGTCAAGCTCTGCTCTTGACCGCGTTCGCCCGCAGCACTACGTCTCGCGTCCCATTATGCCCGAGCGCCAGCACACCTTAGCCAAGCCCGCCTCCCTGGAGGGAACCTCCCTGCACACGGGAGAAAAAGTCACCCTGACACTCCAGCCCGCG
The DNA here is from genome assembly GCA_021413535.1 of Verrucomicrobiota bacterium. Classification (GTDB taxonomy): domain Bacteria; phylum Verrucomicrobiota; class Verrucomicrobiia; order Verrucomicrobiales; family Verrucomicrobiaceae; genus VFKE01. The sequence continues at coordinate 1,891 of JAIOQF010000361.1, read as the reverse complement.
CCGGAGAATTACGGCATCAAGTTCCGCCGCATCGATCTGGAGGACAAACCCTTCATCACCGCGAGTGTCGAGAAAGTGCAGAAGGTCGAGCGCTCCACCACCATCGCCGACGGCGGCGTGAACGTCCACACGGTCGAACATGTGCTCAGCGCCCTCACCGGCATGGGAGTCGACAACGCCATCATCGAGATGGACGCCAACGAACCCCCAATCGCCGACGGCAGTTCCCTGCCCTTCGTGGAACTGATTAAAAAAGCCGGCCTCCAGGAGCAGACTGAATTGCGCCGCGTGTTTGAAGTGCGCGAGCCGCTCCACCTGGAATCGCGCGACGGCTCGCTACTCACCATCGTGCCGGACAAGAAATTCCGCATCTCCTGCACTCACGTCGGTCCGCAGGGACGCACTACGCAATTTTTCTCCACTGAGATCAATCCCGCAACCTACGAAAAGGAGATCGCGCCGTCGCGCACCTTCGTGTTTTACGAAGACATCGCCCCGCTCTTGGAAAAGGGTCTGATCAAAGGCGGCACACTGGAAAGTGCCATCGTCATTCGCGGCGATACCACACTGAGCAAGCATCCCTTGCGCTTCCCGGATGAATTCGTCCGGCATAAAATCCTCGATATCATCGGCGACCTCGCGCTGTTCGGTCGCCGCATCATGGGCCACGTCATCGCCGTGCGTCCCGGCCACGGACCGAACACCGAGCTCGCCCGCGAACTGCTGAAGTCCTACAACGAAATGCGGGCCATGGTGCCGCCCGCGATTAACATCCCCAGCGGCGAGGCCGTGCTCGACATCAACGAAGTGATGAGCATCCTGCCGCATCGCTATCCCTTCCTCCTGGTGGATCGCATCATCGGTTTCGATGGCGAAACGAAATGCACCGGCGTGAAGAACGTCACCATCAACGAGCCCTTTTTTCAAGGCCACTTCCCCGGCCATCCCATCATGCCCGGCGTGCTCCAGCTCGAAGCCATGGCTCAGGTCGCATCCATCCTGCTGCTGCGCGCGCCGGAGAATCAGGGCAAGATCGGCTACTTCCTCAGCGCCGACAAAGTGAAATGGCGCAAGCCCGTGCTGCCCGGAGACACGCTGATCATTGAAACCGAAATCCTCAAGATCAAACGCAACATCGGCCAAGCCCGGGGCCGCTGTATCGTCAACGGCACGGTCGTAAGCGAAGCTGATTTGATGTTCAGTTTGGTTGATCGCTGATTCATCCGGCAATGGCTTCTCAAATCCATCCCACCGCCATCATCAACCCCGGTGCGCAGATCGGTGCCGATGTCGTTATCGGCCCGTATTGCATCATCGGTGAGAACGTGGAAATCGGCGACGGCTCCTGGCTCCAGCATCACGTCACTGTTTTAGGTCCTTCGAAGATCGGGAAGAATAACCGCTTCCACGCCTACAGCAGCATCGGCCAGCAATCGCAGGATTTGAAATACGCCGGCGAACCAACGTGGCTCGAGATTGGCGATGACAACAACTTCCGCGAGTTTGTCACTGTGAATCGCGGCACGCTGCCGGGCACCAAAACGATCATCGGCAGCCATAACCACTTCCTCACTTACGCGCACATCGCGCATGACTGCGTGGTCGGAAACCATTGCATTTTCTCCAACAACGGCACGCTGGCCGGCCATGTCATTGTGGAGGACCACGTCATCCTCGGCGGCCTCACCGCCGTGCATCAGTTTTGCCGACTCGGAAAATTCGCCATCACCGGCGGTTGCTCCAAGATCGTGCAAGACGTCGCGCCGTTTACCATTGCCGACGGCAACCCCGCCCGCGCGCGCGGCATCAATCAAATCGGCCTGCAACGTCACGGACACAATGAGCAACAAATCAAAGCACTGCGTGCAGCATTCAAGACGCTCTACCGGAG
>JAIOQF010000360.1 GCA_021413535.1 Verrucomicrobiota bacterium | reverse complement strand
ATCGTGCTGGAAGATGCCGATCTGGACAAGACACTCTCCTGGGCGCTGTGGGCCAAGATGAACAACATGGGTCAGTGCTGCATCGCAGCGAAGCGCTTCATCATCGTCGAAGCCCTAGCGGATCGTTTCCTCGCGAAATTCAAAGCGGCCATGGAGGCGCTCAAACTGGGTGATCCGATGGACAAGAGCACCACCCTCGGTCCGCTCTCGACTGAGGCCGCTTTAGTGCAGCTCGTGAAGCAAGTCGATGAAGCCATCGCCCACGGTGCCACCCTCGTGCTCGGTGGAAAACGAATGGACCGCCCCGGGGCCTTCATGCAACCGACGATTCTAACGGACATCAGTCCTGACAATCCCGCCTATCGCGAGGAGTTCTTTGGCCCCGTGGCCTTGTTCTTCCGGGTCAAAGATGAGGATGCTGCCATCGCGCTCGCCAATGATTCCGATTATGGATTGGGAGGCTCCGTCTTCACTCAGGACATCGAGCGCGGCAAACGAGTCGCGAGCCGTATCGAGTCCGGGATGGTCTTCGTTAATCATCCCACCTGGACCGCTGCAGACCTGCCGTTCGGCGGCATCAAAAACTCCGGCTACGGTCGTGAACTTTCCAGTCACGGCATACATGAGTTTGTGAACAAAAAACTTATCCGCGTCGCCGCGATTAATTCACCAGCCTGACCACTTTTATGAAAACCAAATCCTACGCCGCCAACTCGGCCACCACACCACTCGCGCCCTTCAACCTCGAACGCCGCGCGCCCGGCGAGCATGATGTTCAGATCGAGATCCTCTTCTGTGGCGTGTGCCACTCGGACGTGCATACCGTGCGCAATGAATGGCAGGGCACGACTTATCCCTGTGTGCCGGGGCATGAAATCATCGGCCGCGTCATCAGCGTCGGTGCTCACGTGAAGAAGTTCAAGGCAGGCGACATCGCCGGTGTCGGATGCCTCGTGGACTCCTGCCGCACCTGCGGAAATTGCGAGGAACACCTCGAGCAGTTCTGCGAGAAAGGCGCCACCTTCACCTACAACGCCCCCGACAAACACAGCGGCGGCGTGACCTTCGGCGGTTACTCGGAGAGCATCGTGGTCGATGAAGCCTTCGTGCTGCAAGTCCCCAAGAACTTGGATCTCGCGGCCACCGCACCATTGCTCTGTGCTGGCATCACCACTTACTCGCCCCTGCGCTATCATGGCGTCACCAAGGGACAAAAGGTAGGCATCGTGGGACTCGGCGGACTCGGACACATGGGGGTGAAGCTGGCGAAGGCGCTCGGCGCGCACGTCGTGGTCTTCACCGCATCCCTCAGCAAAGTGGAGGATGCGCTGCGGCTCGGTGCGGATGAGGTGGTGCAATCCAAAGATGAGGACGCGATGAAAAAGCACCTCAACAGCTTCAACTTCATCCTCGATACCGTTGGCGCGAAGCACGACATCAACGTCTACCTCGTTCTGCTCCGACGCGACGGTAATCTCACGCAGGTCGGCGTGGCTTCCGAACCGCTTGAAGTGGATGTCACCAACCTCATCTTTGGCCGTCGGAGCTTCAGCGGATCCCTCATCGGCGGGCTCAAGGAAACCCAGGAGATGCTCGATTTCTGCGGGCAGCACAACATCACCTCCGACATCGAACTCATCCCGATCCAGCAAGTCAATGAAGCCTATGACCGACTCGTAAAAGGCGATGTGAAATACCGCTTCGTCATCGACATGGCCTCCCTCAAACAAGCCAAGTAACCGATCCACTTATGCCTAACATCATCAGCCGCGAGATCCGCCTCGCCTCACGCCCCACCGGCGTCCCCGCCGCCAGCAACTTCACGTTGGCCGAAACCACACTGGCAGCGCTTCAAGACCAGCAAGTCCTCGTCGGCAATCTTTTTATGTCCGTTGATCCCTACATGCGGGGCCGCATGAACGACCGAAAATCGTATGTGCCACCTTTTGAGATTGGAAAAGCGCTCGAAGGCGGTGCCGTGGGCGAGGTGGTCGAATCGCGCTCCAGCGAGTTTAAAGTTGGTGATACCGTGACTTCCAAATACGGTTGGCGCGAGGCATTCATCGCCGCACCCAAGGAACTGCATGCCGTCAATAAAGCTGTGCAGCCACTTTCTGTTTACCTCGGCACCCTTGGCATGACCGGCATGACCGCGTGGGCGGGATTGACGATGGTCGAAGTGAAAGCTGGTGATGTGATCTACATCTCAGGCGCCGCCGGTGCCGTGGGCAACATGGCCGGCCAACTGGCAAAGTTACGAGGCTGTCGGGTGATCGGATCTGCCGGTTCAGAGGAGAAAGTGAAGCGCCTTTCGGAGGAATGCGGATTCGATGCTGCCTTCAACTATAAGACCAGCCCCGTGCTAGAACAACTGAACCGTGCTGCACCTGATGGCATCGATGTATATTTTGACAACGTCGGTGGGGAGTCTCTCGAGGCCGCGCTGTCAGCCTTGCGGGTGCATGGCCGCATCATCGCCTGCGGAGGCATCTCCGGTTACAATGAAGAGAAGCCCAAACCTGCCCCTTCCAATCTCTTCAACATGACGACGAAGCGGCTCACCATGAAAGGCATGATCGTTGGCGACTGGTTGGATCGTCAGGGCGAATTTGAAAATGAAGTCGGCGCTTACTTACAAGCCGGCAAACTAAAGAACTTGGAAACCGTGATGGACGGAATCGATCAAGCGGTGTCAGCATTCATCGGTCTCTTTAACGGCAAGAACGTCGGCAAGATGGTGGTCAAATTGTCATCGTAGGGTAACACCCCATGGCACTGACAAAGTTCACCCTCTATTGAGGAACCGCGAGTGATTGAATTTTTGAAAACCCCTCGCGGGTGAGTAAAAAGAATCTTAACTTAAAACGAACAACACATGCCAGCGCACATCATTATGAAAATCTTAATTGTATTAACTTCGCACAGTGAATTGGGCGATACCGGCAAGAAAACTGGTTTCTGGGTGGAGGAGTTTGCGGCACCCTATTATGAACTGGCGGATGCCGGAGCGGAGATAACTCTGGCTTCGCCCAAAGGCGGGCAGCCGCCGATTGATCCGAAAAGCGAGGAGGCTGAAGCGCAAACCAAATTTACGCACCGTTTTGATAAGGACGAACCGCTCAAGCAGAAGCTCGCGCACACTTTGAAATTGAGCGACATCAAGGCTTCCGACTATGACGCGGTTTTTTATCCGGGCGGACACGGCCCTTTGTGGGATCTGACCAAGGATGCAAACTCGATCGCCCTGATCGAAGCCTTTCAGAAGCAAGGAAAACCCATGGCCTTGGTCTGTCATGCGCCGTGTGCTTTACTCAAAGTTAAAATGCCCAACGGCGACACTTTGATAAAGGGAAAAAACGTGACCGGGTTTTCGGACACCGAGGAGGCTGCGGTAAAGCTGACAAAAGTGGTGCCATTCTTATTGGAGGATGAATTAAAAAAAGCGGGTGCGCATTACAGCAAAGGCCCGGATTCGGGTGTTTATGTGCAAACCGACGGGTTGCTGATCACAGGCCAAAACCCCGCATCTTCCGCCGAAGCCGCCAAAGTTCTGCTCAAATTGTTAAAGCGGTAAGATCAAACCGCGCCTTCAAGCAACCAATCCTACTATGAAAACATTATTTACAGCAGAAGCCATCTCCAAGGGCGGTCGATCAGGCACGCTCAATTCACCAGAGGGACACTTGGACATCACCTTGGGTAATCCGCTTGAAAAAGGTATTGAGAAGCGCGGCCCGAATCCTGAGCTATTGTTTGCTGGTGCCTATTCCGCTTGTTACCATGGTGCTCTTGTCAATGCGGGCAAGGCACTAGAAACACCTATCAAAGACTCCACGGTGCGCGCTCTGGTGAGCCTGATTGAAGATGATGCGGGCGGCTATGGTCTCGCAGTAGAGCTTCATGCAGAGATGCCTGGAATTGCGCGAGACTTAGCTCAGAAGATCATGGAGAAAGCACATGTAACTTGTCCTTACTCAAAAGCATTGCGTGGTGGAGCAGCAGTCACCCTGGTGGTGGATTGAAAACGGTCGGGCTGCACCCCAAGCGTCCTGCAAATCGACCGCAGTTTCGGGTGCCATGGTATAGGGGTCTCATCTGCCAAGTGTCGCATGCCGCTGCTTAATTGCACGCCATTGCCTCGGCTCTCATCCTATCTTATATGTGTGCTGATTAACAGAACAAGGTGGCAAGCAACTTACTTGGACGACTGCGACATGAATGAAAAACCAACTCCTGGAGCTGTAGAGAAGCATGATTGCTGCGGTGGTCACGATCATCATCAGAACAAGGTGAAGCCATCGTCAGGCGCAAAATACTTTTGCCCGATGTGTCCTGGGATCGAGTCGGACAAGCCCGGAGACTGCCCGAAATGCGGCATGGCGCTGGAGCGTAATCCGACTTGGAAAGCTGCAGTAAAAACGATTTACACCTGCCCGATGCACCCGGAGGTCGAGCAGGATCATCCGGGTGATTGCCCGAAGTGCGGCATGGCTCTCGTGACTAAAGCTGGCACGACAGCAGTCGAAGAAGATGTCAGCGAACTCAATGACATGACGCGGCGCATGTGGATCAGCACCGTGCTCGCGCTGCCGGTGTTTGTCGTCGCCATGTTGCACATCATCCCTTCGATGGCTCATGCTTCATGGGTGGTGAGCGATGCTTCACGTTGGATGCAATTTATTCTCAGCACGCCGGTCGTGCTCTGGGCGGGCGCACCGTTCTTTCGTCGCGGCTGGCGCTCCTTGATCACACGGCGCTTTAACATGTGGACGCTCATCATGCTCGGCGTGGGCGCGGCATATTTGTTCAGCGTGGTGGCCATGCTCTCGCCTTCAGTGTTTCCCGAGTCCATGCAAATGCACGGCAAGCCAGGCATCTATTTCGAAGCGGCGGCGGTGATCATCGTGCTGGTGTTGCTTGGTCAAGTGCTTGAACTCCGCGCGCGCAGTCGAACGGGCAGCGCCATCAAAGCGTTACTGAATCTCGCGCCCCCGACGGCGCGTCAGGTCGCTGAAGGTGGCGATCATGAAGTTCCGCTCGATCAAGTCAAAGTAGGCGACTGGTTGCGCGTGGTGCACGGTGACAAGGTGCCGGTGGATGGCGAAGTGGTCGAAGGTCACTCCAGTGTGGAGGAGTCCATGATCACCGGCGAACCGCTACCAGTGGAGAAGAAGGTCGGCGACAAAGTGACGGGTGGCACCGTCAATGGCCCCGGCAGTTTCATCATGCGCGCCGAGCGAGTTGGCAGCGATACCTTGCTAGGACAAATCGTGAACATGGTGGCGGAAGCCCAACGCAGCCGAGCGCCGATTCAAGGTCTGGCCGATAAAGTCGCGGGCATCTTTGTGCCTGCGGTGCTGGCGGTTTCTGTTCTCACCTTCGTGCTGTGGATGTGGCTCGGGCCAGAGCCAAAGCTCGCGCATGCCATTGTGAACGCGGTTGCCGTTCTCATCATTGCTTGTCCTTGTGCGCTGGGGTTGGCGACGCCAATGTCCATCGTGGTCGGTGTCGGTCGGGGGGCGCAGGAAGGCGTGCTGGTGAAAAATGCCGAGGCACTGGAACGCTTGGAGAAGATTACCACGCTGGTCGTGGACAAGACCGGCACGCTAACGGAGGGCAAGCCTAAGCTGATGGATGTTTTGCCCATTGGCGGTCTCGACTCGAACGAATTTCTTCGTCTCGCCGCATCTCTGGAGCAGAGCAGCGAACATCCGTTAGCTGCAGCGATTGTGCTGGGTGCGAAAGACCGGGGTATTGTTCTCGAAGCTGTAAAAGATTTTCGTTCCGTCACCGCGGGCGGAGTTATCGGCAGCATTGCGGGCCGTGTGGTGATGATCGGCAAATCCGATTTCCTCCGCAACGAAAGGGTCACTGGCTTGGAGACATTGGAAGCTACAGCGGTGAAACTCCAGGAAGCTGGCAAGACCGCAATGTTTGTCGCCATCGATGGCAAACCAGCGGGCGTGATCGCTGTGGCTGATCCAATTAAATCCACTACCGCTGAGGCCATTCGCGATCTTCATGCGCTGGGCTTAGAGATCGTCATGCTGACGGGCGACAACCGCCGCACCGCCGCTGAGGTGGCGAAGCAACTCGGTCTGGATGCCGTGGAAGCGGAGATCGAACCTGCCGGAAAAGTCGCTCATGTGAAGAAGCTGCGCGTGGAGGGCAAACACGTCGCGATGGCTGGCGATGGCATCAACGACGCGCCCGCGCTCAGCGAAGCAGAGGTGGGCATTGCGATGGGGACTGGCACTGATGTAGCGATGCAGAGTGCGGGTATCACGCTCGTCAAAGGCGACTTGCGCGGCATCGCTAAGGCCATCCGATTGAGTCGCGCTACGATGGGCAACATCCGGCAGAATTTATTCTTCGCCTTTCTCTACAACGCGCTGGGCATTCCAGTGGCGGCGGGAGTGCTTTATCCTTTCTTCGGCCTGTTGCTCAGCCCGATCATCGCCGGTGCTGCGATGAGTCTGAGTTCCGTTTCAGTGATCACTAATGCCCTGCGACTGAGGAATGCGAAATTGTGACCTGCAGTTTGTTCGCGATTTCGCGAGCAAGACTTTCCAGGGCTTGATTCATAGCGTTGACGCGGCCCGTCATGGGAGACGGGTTGGAGGGGATTGGGACGACGATGCGGAAAAAGTGTGCACTGGTTTCCTCTCCGCTTACCGGCTGGAGTTTCCATGTGCCTTGGAGAATCATTTGAGATGAGTTATCTGGTTCAAACTGGGTGATCTGGAGTTCCAGCAAGGTGCTGTAGTCGAGCGTGGTAAAGTTTTCCACGGGCCGGATGGCCATGGAGCCGGTAAGGCGGCTGAGATTACTGGCAGTAACGCGCGAGATGGCGGCATCGAGCGGTTCGGCCCAGAGGTCGAGTTTGCTCATCATGATCGCTCCTTCAGTCCGGGTGATGAGCTGCTGGCGGTCGAGATAGCTCGGGATCGAGGGCCGGTTGATCGCGATGGTGGGAGTTGAAGAGGTCAGCGCCCGGTCGGGAACGAGGGGATCAAGGACATGATGGATGGCGCTATCTTTGACCGGCTGGAACGTGCTGCAGCCGCAGAGGAAAAGCAGCGGGCTGATCAGGAATAGAGAGTTTTTCATGGCTTCGTGTCTTTGCCCATCAGCAGGGCGTTCGGGTTTCGTTTCAAATCGTTAGCCAGTTCTTTGATCGCGCGTGAGGCACGCTCGGCTTCTTCCAATACATTTTGTAAGCGCATGAGCACGGGAGCGCGCGGATTGCTGACCTGTGAAATATCGGCGGAGGCAGCTTCGACTTTAGCCAGTGCAGCCTTGGCTTTATTCATGACTTCCTCCATGTCCTCTAGCAGAGGGTCGATGCCCTGGTTGGCCTTCTTCGAGAGTTCAGCGAAACTCGTCAGCGCCTCGTCCAGACTGTCGATGGCTTTGCCGAGCTTCTGGTTGCTGGTGATGTTTTTCACGTCCTCCGTGATGCCCACAACGTTGTCGTTGATCTGCTTCAGGTTCAGTGCGGCGATCTGGTTCTTGGCATTGACCAGCACGTCGCGCACGTCTTTCATCACACCTGCAAGGTCGAGGTCATTGAACTTTTTCAGGCTGTCGGCAATGCCTTTGATAAGATCGTCCAGCTCCGTGCCCAGCGTCGGCACGATTGGATAGGGTGGTTTGATCTCGGGCTCGTAGTTGGAGGTTGGTGAATCGGGAATGAGGTCGAACTCGATGTAAAGCTGTCCGGTAAGCAGGCTCTGCTGTTTCATGCGGGCGCGCAGACCGTCGGCGACCGCTTTTTTTACGCCCTCTTCGGTAACGAAATCGATGTTGCCGCCCGTGGTCAATCCGACGTCGAGCAAGTCCTTGTGCGAGAGTTCCACCACGACGGGGATGATCTTGCGGTTTTGCTTTTGATCGATGATCACCTTGATGGAGGTCACGCGACCGATGCGCACGCCGCCGAATCGAACTTCTGATCCGACGAGCAAACCGTAGGCGCTCTTCTCGAAATAAAGAACGACGGAACTCGACTTCTGGAAGAACTTGCCGGCGCCGAAAAGCACCAGCGCGCCTGCTCCGACGAGCAGGCCGACCAGGGTGAAGACGCCGATGAGGGTGGGGCTGGCTTTTTTGCTCATGATGTTTTGGCGGGAGTTTCTCCGCGATTGAGAAAGAGACGCACGGCGGGATTGTCCGAATGATCGCGGAGGTCGGCTGGATTTCCCACGGCGCCCTGGGTGCGGGTGGCGGTGTCGAGAAAGAGCGCCGTGTTGGCGATGCCGAATATGCTGGCCAGCTCGTGTGTGACTATGACGACGGTGCAGCCCTGGCTGTCGCGCAGTCGGAGGATGAGATCGTCGAGCCGACGTGAACTGAGGGGGTCGAGTCCGGCTCCCGGTTCATCGAGGAAAAGAATGTCGGGATCGAGCGCCAGGGCTCGCGCCAGTCCGGCGCGCTTCTTCATGCCGCCGCTGATCTGCGAAGGATAGTAATCCTCGAAGCCGGAAAGACCGACGAGCGAGAGTTTGTAGGACACGAGATCTTTCACGGTCTTCGCCGACACAATGCCAGCCTCTTCCAGGGGCATGGAAATGTTCTCACCCAAGGTGAGCGACGACCAGAGCGCGCCTGACTGATACATGACACCGAAGCGCCGGATGAAGGGGCCTCGGTCAGCCGGGTCAGTTGCCGTGAAGTCTTTGTCGCCGTAGAGAATGGAACCTTTGGTGGGTTCCATCAGGCCGACAAGGTGACGCAGCAACGTGCTCTTGCCACAACCGCTGCCGCCCATGATGACAAAGATGTCCTTGTCTAAAATTTCGAATTCGAGGTCGTGCATCACCTCTAATGTTCCATAGGACATCGTGAGACCGTGCACGGTGATTTTGGCAGCCATGATCAGATATCGAGCAGGGTGAAGATGACGGCGAAGGCAGAGTCCAGCACGATCACGGCGGTGATCGCAGTGACCACGGCGCGTGTGGTGGCCTCGCCAACTTCAGCGGAGGAATTGCCGGCCTTCATGCCCATCATGCAGCCGCTGATGGCGATGGCAGCACCAAAAAAGACGCTCTTGAAGACACCGAGCGAAGCGGTCGTCAGGTCCACCGCGGCGATCGTCTCGTTCCAATACAGTTGCACCGGAATGCCGACAAATGATCCCACCACCATGCCCCCGAAGATACCAACCACATTCGAATAGACCGTGAGCAGCGGCATCATCAACACCAGCGCGATCAAACGTGGCAGCACGAGAAAATCGAACGGATCAAACCCAAAAGTGCGCAGGGCATCGATTTCCTCATTGGCTTTCATGCTGCCGATGTGCGCTGCGAACGCGGCGCCCGTGCGGCCACTCATGATGATGGAGGTCATGACCACGCCCATCTCGCGAACCATGGCAATGCCGACAAGATCAGCGACAAAGATATTCGCTCCGAAGTGCGTGAGCTGCACATTGCCCACAAAGGCAAAGATGAGCCCGATCAAAAAGCTGATGAGCGAAACGATCGGCAGCGCCTGGACTCCGCATTGCTGTAGAGTCATCCAGAAGTCCGCTGAACGGAAGCGGGCGCGCCCCGTGAAGAATCGAATGAGCGAAAGAACTGTTTGTCCGGTAAATTTCAAAAAGGCGAGAAAGCCCGCCCATGTTTCCACGGTGAGTTTTCCCAGTCTCCCGATTGCCGACAAAGTGTCTGGTTTGTTTTGATCCTGGCTTTCCTCCGGCACCGCTAATGCCAGCTCCAGCAAGCCGCGCAGATTATCGGGCAAACCTTGGAGATCAGGAAGTGCCGCCTTGTCCGCTGCAGCAGTGAGCCCGCGGAAGTGGGATAAAAGGAAAGCTGGAAGCGTCGAATCGTAAGTATTTCTTTGCCGGATAAACGATATACTTCTCAAAGAAATTTAAATTCTCTGTTGAGATTACTTCGTAAAAATTATATCCGTTAACTGTAAATATTTTATCAATGCCCTGCAGCTGCAAGTATCTTTTATAGTCAAACTCATC
>JAIOQF010000359.1 GCA_021413535.1 Verrucomicrobiota bacterium | reverse complement strand
GCAATGATACTGACGCACCATCTGCGGCGCTCGTGAATGATTTAAAACAACGCGGGATGCTGGACGACACGCTCGTGATCTGGGGAGGCGAATTCGGACGCACCCCATTCCTGCAAGGTGATATCAAGAGCGTGAAACAGTGGGGGCGCGATCATCATCCCTACGCCTTCACGCTTTGGATGGCCGGCGGCGGCGTCAAGCCCGGCCTGACTTACGGCGCGAGTGATGAGTTCGGTTTCAACGTGGTCAATGATGGCGTTCATGTGCATGACTTTCAGGCCACACTCATGCACCTCATGGGCATTGATCACGAGCGATTCACCTTCAAATTTCAGGGGCGTCACTTCCGATTGACGGACGTGCACGGTAAAGTGGTGAAAGGTGTGCTGGCGTAGGCGTTTATACCAACGCGGAAATTACCTGGCGTTGGCGAATCCGGCGAGAATGAGTCCCAGCCAGCACGCAAGCAGACAGAGAATCACCGAGAGCACGACATTGAGCGTGGCATACAAAAAATGTCCGGTGCTCAGGAGATTGATCGTCTGCAGACTGAATGACGAGAACGTCGTGTAGCCGCCCAGCGCGCCGATCGTGATGGCTTGCTGCATGTGCGGCGTTACCTGCCAGACCCCGCCGTGGCCGGTCAGCCCGGTGAAAACCCCGATCAGAAAACAGCCCAGCACATTCACCACCAGCGTGCCGATGGGAAAAGCCAGACCAAAGATCGCGCCCAGCGCTGAAGACATCCACATGCGCGCGGCCACGCCGACCGTGCCCCCCAGCATCACCATGAGATAGGTTTTAATTTGTTCCATTTACGAATTGCGCAGATAACAGCAGATACATTTTGCCGCAAGTCATCGAAGATAAAAGCTTCAGGCGAACCCCTGCTCAGGGTGCCGCTGGCGCATTCTCTCGAACGGGTTTGCCAGCCTGATATTGATCGCGTTCTTTCCGGATGACGTCGGCCAAGGCGGTATTTCCTTGCGCGTTGGCCACCACCAAAGCCTGATCTGCGGTTCGCACCGCCTCGGCAAAGCGACCGCACTCGGCAAAGGCGGCAGCCAGTGTGTGCAGAACGATGGGATGATTGCCGCCAGTGAGTTCGCTGGCTCGCTGCGCGAGTTCGAGCGATCGGACACCGTTGCGCTGTGAAGCATGGGGACTCGTGGCCAGGATCCATGCCAGATTATTGATCGATCCCAGATCCAACGGGCTGATCTTGATGGCAAGTTCGTAATGAAGCAGCGCCTCCTCCACGCGCCCCAATTTTAGTAGTGCCACGCCAAGATTGGTGTGAGCACCTGTGTAATCCGATTTTATCTCCAGGGCTCGCTGATACTGGACGACAGCTTCGTTCAATTGCCCATTTTGAAAAAGGGCATTGCCAAAATTGTAGTGGGCTTCAGCGTTTGCCGGGCTGAATTCGATGGCACTCTGGCCATAGGTTAATGCCTTGTCCAATTGCCCCTTTTGCAGGCAAGCAGCCCCAAGGTTGTTGTGGGCCAAGGCAAAATCCAGTTTCATTTCCACGGCTTTCTGGAAATGGACGATTGCTTCATCCACTTGCCCTTTTAGAAAAAGAACCTTACCTAAATTATTCATCGCTTCGGCGAAAACGGGTTTGAGTTCTAGAGCTTTTTGGAAATGAGTGAGCGCGTCATCTACCCGCCCTTTATCAAGCAGCGCCACAGCAAGATTATTGTGAGCGTCAGCATAATTCGGACTGAGCTCCAAGGCTTTCTGATAATGGGAGATGGCCTCGTCCACCCGCCCTTCATGAATGAATGTGGAATAACCCAGATTATTGTGCGCGGTGGGACTTGTGGGTTTTTTCAGCACCGTGTCCTGCCAGATGGAATATTCCGACTGGTAATCCCGATTGCGTCGCAGCGTCAGTCCACCCAGCACTAGGAAAATTGAAGCCGCCGCCAGCGCAGACAGCCATCTGTTTGGCTTCAGGCGCATCTGAAGTTTGCCCCACACGGCATAGCCAACAGCCACCAGCAGAACCAGCACTCCGGCCAGCGGTAGATACATCCGATGTTCCGCCATCGTTTGTCCGGTCAAGGGCACCACGCTTGAGGTCGGCGCCAGAATTAGAAAGAACCAGGTTCCGGCAAATCCCGTCCAGTGCCGACGCCACAAACCCACCAGCGTGGCTCCAAATAATAATCCCACTAAAAGTGCGGCGGGCACGGTTTCCAAAAACCCATGGGCCACTTCGTTGCCGTAATCAAAAATCAGCGGATCCGGCCAGATGCTCAGACGCAGGTATTGAACGATTGCACCGAACTGGGTCAGCGCATAATCAAGCCAGTTCATTTCGCGAACCGCGGCTGCGACCGTCCCCTGTCCGCTCGCTTGGAATAACAAAGCCTTCACCAAACCCAGACTGGCTTCTCCAGCCCATAACATAATCGCAGCCAGCACCGCCCAAGTGGCGAACAGCCCCAGATAAAATCCCCATCGTTCCCGCCAAGCCAGCCGAATGGAACCAGTCACAAAAACCGAATCGTAAAGCAGGATCATCATCGGCGCTGTCACCATGACTTCCTTGGCCATCATCCCCAGAGCGCACACGAAGACGGCTGCGATCTGCCAATGTCGCACCCATGGCGCATCCATTGCGCGAATGGATAAATACAGTGTGAGCAAATAAAACAGGCCCACCAGCGATTCCGCGCGTTGCACCATGTAAGTCACCGATTCAGTCTGCAAGGGATGCACCACCCAGAGCAGCGCCACCAACAGCGCCAGCCACGACGCGGAACCAGCATTCAATCGTCCCGATGATTCAAGCCGGAGCAAGGTCCGGCGCACGATCCCGAAGAGGGTCAATCCTGCGAGCACATGAATCAAAAGATTCACCGCATGATAACCCCACACCTCCAGTCCGCACAACGTGTAGTTCAGAGCAAAACTCAAGTTCAACAAGGGCCGTCCCTCCACCGTAACTCCCCTGCCCAAAATTCCTTTCTCCGGAAACATTACTTGCCTCAACGGAGACAGATGCCGGATCGTCGGGTTGTCTCTGATTGATTCAACATCGTCGAACACAAAAGGCCCATGAAAGCTGTTGGAATAAACCAGCAGGCCCGCCAGTCCGATCAAAATCAAAGGCAGTGTCCTCCACCAGAACGGCGCGGCGCGGCCAAGTTGGTTGATCACTTTGTTTGCCTGGCGTGTCATGTGTCGAAAGACTAAGCGGATAAAGCAGCGCGCGAGTCTATTCGCGAGAGCATTCTTTCAAATCTTCGCGGCTGAAACGTGAAATGGAAGAATTCGTAAAGAAACTCGCGAACTGCGTTCTCACATCCAGCGAGGCTCATCACAAGCACGGCGCACTTGGGGTCGCAGCTAGATTTTCTCGAATGGGTTTTCCCGATTGATAGGCATCACGATCCTTTCGGATCTTTTCAGCCAGTTCAGTATTGCTTTGCGTAAGTGCCAGAGACAAAGCCCGGTCAGCAATTTTTGTCGCCTCGGTAAACTCCCCGCACTCAGCCTGTGCGGCAGCCAGTGTGCGTTCGATGCGCGGATCAATTCCACTGGAAATCTGGCCGGCCTGCTGCGCAAGATCAAGCGAGCGAGCGCCGTTGCGCAGCGTTGCGTCCGGACTGACCGCCAGAATCCATGCCAGATTATTGAGCGCGGCCACTTCTTTGGGATTGTTCTTGATGACAAACTCATATTGAAAGATTCCCTCTTTCACCAGACCCTTCTTCACCAGAGCCACGCCCAGATTGACGCGGGCGTCCGTGTGGTCAGGTTTGATTCTTAGAGCCATCTGGCTATGAACGATGGACTCATCAAGGCTTCCTTTTAGCAGCAGCGCCCGGCTCAGTTCATGATGGGCCTCCATGAACCTCGGGTTCACGTCCAGCGCCTTCCGCAAACAGACGATGGCTTCGTCCATCTGGTCTTTTTGAGATAGGGCGACGCCGAGATGGTAGTGGGCATCCGCATAATCAGATTTCAATTCGGATGCCCTCCTGAAATGTATGATCGCCTCATCTACCTGCTTGTTCTGCATAAAGCCCAAGCCAAAATTAAACTGCGCCCTGGGATTATTGGGTCGTTTCGTCACCGTGTCCCGCAGGAGCGTGTATTGCGCCAGGTAATCACGATTGCGCCGCATCGTCTGCAAGGCTAGCGCCTGGAAGATCAGGATCACCATGAACACAGACACCAGCCAACCCGCTGTCTCAGCGCTGGCATCTTTCTTCGTCCGCCGCATCTGCAATCCACGCCACGCGACATGTCCGCCCACGACCAGCAGCGCCAGCACCGAAGCCAGCGGCAGATACATCCGATGTTCCACCAACGTCTGATTTGTCGGCACCACGCTGGTGGTTGGCGCCAGGATCAGGAAAAACCACGCTCCGGCATATCCCGCCCAATGCCTTCGCCACAAGCCCAGCACCGTGGCGCTCAACAACATCAGCACCACCAGTGCCGCGGGCACGATTTCCCAGAATCCTTGCGCCGTCTCGATGCCGTAATCCACGATCAGCGGATCCGGCCAAATACACAAACGCAGGTAATGCACCACGGTGCCAAACTGCGTCAGCGCATAATCCCACCAGGTCGTTCCGCCAAGGATATTCACCAAGGGCGCGCGCTCCTTCTCGGGCAGATACATCAATCTCAAGATATCCAGATTCGTGCCGCCAGTTCTCAGCAGCAACGCCGCCAGCACTGCCCATGTGGAAAACAGCGTCAGATAAAATCCGCGCCGTTCCTTCCACATTTGCCGGACAGAACCCGACACGAAAACCCAGTCGTAAAGTAAAATCATGACCGGTGCCGTGGCCATGACTTCCTTGGCCGTCATCCCCAGCGCGCACAACGCCACCGCACCCCAGCGCCACCATCGTGTTCCATCAATCCCGCGAATGAAACAATACAAGGTCAGCAGATAGAGCAAGCCCACCAGCGACTCCGCGCGCTGCACGATGTAAGTCACCGATTCGGTCTGCAACGGATGCACTACCCAGAAGATCGCGACGACCAGCGCCAGCCACGGCGTGGAACTGGAACTCAGTTGCCCGGATGTTTCAAACCGTTGCATCGTCCGGCGGATGATCCCGTAAAGCGTCATGCCCGCGAGCACATGGATGAGAAGATTCACCGCATGAAAACTCCACACCTCCAGATCGCCCATCGCATAATTCAGTGCAAAGCTCAGGTTCAGCAAAGGTCGGCCTTCCACCGTGGCGCCTCTTTTGAGAATTTCCTTCTCAGGAAACAAAACCTGGTCCAATGGAAACAGTTGTCGGATCGTCGGGTTGTCCCTGATGGCATTATAATCATCAAAGACAAAAGCTCCCTGAAAGCTGTTGGCATACACGATCAGACCCGCCAACCCAATCATGATCAGGGGCAGTTTTTTCCGCCAGAAAGATGCGACTTTTCCAGGTTGTTTGACCGGACGATCAATTTTGTTCCAGCGGGATTTCTTGCGGCTCACGGCGGAGTATGGGCAGAATTTATGGAATGATATGAACTAATGAGCGTCATCGCTCATCCCTGAAGCTCCCGAACTGCCTGCCTTAAATTGTGCGGACGGCGCACGTTGATAAACTCGATCTCTGCATTCGGACCGGCTGAGGAATCGAACTTTACATTCCCAATTCCGACGATGGCCTTGAACGCGTCTTGTTCGACGTCAATCGCGCGAATATCCGAAATCCGCACTTCTTTGGTGCTTCGACCAATCATACCAAATTCCATTTCCACCCGGTGGGTGGTGATGAAATAACTCGTAGTCGAGCGGTCGAGCGCGACGAAAAGCAGCGGCAACACAGCGAGTGCTCCCGATATGATCACCCAGGCCAGTTCCGCGTGAAGATGATAAAATAACCAGGCGGCAGTTCCAAAGGCAAAGAGGGCCAATACGGACTTGGGATAGGCCAGCCAGCTCGGATGACCATGATAAAGCAATTTCTCACTCTGTTGTTCAACGGGCTGGCTTACTTCGATTTTTTGCTCTCGAGGGGCAAACAAGTCTCCGGTAGTCTCCAACTGATCAACTTCATCATCATCTGACGCCGCTTCCAAATTGTAATCATCATCCTCATCTTCATCAGGCACTCTTTCATTTTCTGGCCTGGGCAATGGCGTGTCGGCACGAAACTCATGCGCCTGCGGAATTACATCAGTCAGACTCGTGTCGGGGCGCAAGGCTCCGGGTTGTCTCTCACGGTAAGCGCTCGTCAGCAGATCGCCCAGCAGATGCGCCAGACCGGTTTGATCATCCACCATGATATCGCTCCGACTCAGCCTGCCTGCCTGGAGCAAGTCCCGAAGATCATCCTTGGAATACACGTCCTTCAGCAACGCGTGATCAGGAATAAAATAGCGGGCATCAGCCATAAGATGAGTGCCGGAAGAATGAAGGCAAAAAGTGAATTTATCAACGAAAGTCCGTATCCCTCATCTGACTCCATCATCCTTCTGGAGCGGGCGGAAGCAGATCCTCGCGCTTCAGCAGCGCTGGCAAATCGAGTAGCGGCAGCATTTCCATCCGCGTTCGACACACCTCGCCCAGAAACGGTGTCAGACGATCCATCTCCCCCACTGCGTTGTGGATCAGACCAGCCATGAGCGACTGATCATAGTGCTGTTGTGAAAAGACGTTACCCTGGCGGAACATGACTTGCCCCGTGTCCCATTCCATCTCGAATGCGCCGAGCAAAAGATCTTTATTTGCCCGCATCAGCAATTCCGCCACACGAGTCCGACAGTTGGCGGGCACCACCACGGAGGCGTTAGCCACAACGGTGACGAAATTCGCTTCCGCAAACGACTGGACGTGCGCCAACACACGACCGTGAAATGCATCGAAGCCAGACTCAACGACTTCCCTCCCGGCCACTTCTTGATACACCCACCCCTGGGACTTGAAGGTATTCAGAACGGCGACGTGCAAGGCGGACATGCAGCGGAAAAAATTAGTGCCTTAAAATGGCAGCAAAAGAAATCGAAGTCACAACTGTTGGACTATGGCTCTAAAATTTTAATCCTCTAATAAATGGTCGGGGCGGCGAGATTCGAACTCACGGCCTCCTGCTCCCAAAGCAGGCGTTCTACCAGGCTGAACTACACCCCGATCACTGAGGACGCCCACTTTGCCCACATTGTCGCCACAAGCAAGTTATTCGTCGTGAGAACAAAGAATCAGACCATATTTTGTGCGAGCACCCAGATGCCCCAGGTGACAAGCAGCACGCCCACAACATGTTGCAGCCGCCAATTCTGCGGAACAATTTTCTCCAACAGCACCAGCACAGTTATCGCGGCCACCCAATACATATTCATCACCCCGGTGACGAAGAGCAGCGCCATCAGCATCCAGCAGCAGCCAGCGCAGAAGGCCCCATGTTTGATGCCCATCGCCAGCGCACCATCCGGTCCCTCGCGCCAGTCGGCCATGATGAACTGCAACGGCGATCGGCAGTGCCGCAGACATGAATGCTTCCACGGAGTCCATTGAAAGACGCCCGCGACGATGAGCAACGTCCCTGCGAATAACGGGCTTGCGCTCTTCATCATCGGCGAGAGCAGGGCCGCACCGTGCAGGGCCCATTGCGCGATGGCGGCCAGAAAGCTGAACGCGCTCCACACAATGAGATAGCCCAGTAAAAATATTCCAGTCGGCACGTAGGGCCGTTCCTGCTCCCGGCGTTTGCGGTTGATCATGGCAAAGGTCAGAATCATCGGCGCGGCGGACGGGATCATCATGGCCACCATCATTTCCGTCCACATGAGGAAGAGCGGGACGATAGCCCCTGCGGCCCAGGGCCTAACATCAGGGCCGGACATCGCCATGCCGGCACAGCGGCAGACACCAGTCGTGTCCATCGCGCGCGCCTCCTGCACCATGTAGATCCACGCAACCGACGCCACGGCACCCAAGGCCGCGCCCACGATTATGCGGTCATGCCGCAGCGCTGATTCGAGGGACGCGGATCCAATCATGATGGCTGACAACGTGAGGAGGCACTGGCATCGATGTTCATGATGATGTCCACGGACGGAAATCTAGAGTCTCCTCACGTCGTCTACTACGCCGATCGAATGTGACCTCAGTTTGAATAGTTCACCCGAGTAAAGAAACCGGCCTTATGCGGCCAGTCGAACTTCAGACCCGGCACCTCCACCTGGCACACCTTGCCGGAGACCGCCTCGGCACTCTTGAAGATGAAGCCAGTCCCGTGCACGACTCCAACGGACTCTGGTTCACCCGTAACGGGATTTTTGATTGGCTCCAGCTCCACGTTGAGATGCTTGCCAATGTGCACCGAACTGTCGCGCCCATTCATTTTGAAATTAATCGGAGCGAAGACCGGATCGAGCACCTTGGAAAAGGTCTGGGCGAGAATCTCAAACGGAAGCCCGCCCGCCTGCCCCGAACAGATCGTCAGGATGGCTTCGCGCTGCTGCTCAGTGGCGCGATCATCGATGAAGAGTTGCAACGTCCCACCGCCTTCATGGATGGCTTTCGGCCAGTGCGCGGCGAAACCCACGCCGATTCCGTCCAGCTTCAGGTCGTCGAAGCTCCCCTTCACAATGCTCCAAGCCCCCGTTCCTTCACAAAAGCCGCGCGTCGGTGGAGCTGAGAACTCACACGGGCAGCCGTAGTCGCAATTGCAGGCCTGGAGAAAATCGGCCTCCAGTGACCATTTGGCTTTCACTACGCTCATAAGGTCTCCTTTGTTGAATTGTCTCGACCGCTGATAATACAACTCCAGCACCACATGGCGCAAGCACAAATGCGCGCACGGGAAAGGAAGCATTAAAGCTATAAATTAAGACAGATCTCCTTCGTTCAGCCGGATCGCTGAATTCCCTACGACGGGATATCATCGCAGCCCGCGCGGTGTCGACATCCAACCCCGGATCACTGCTTCGCGGCAAACTCTCTGCGCCAGTGCCGATACCATTCACTTTGAAACACCTCGGCGGGATCATGCTGTTTTTTAAATTGAAGGAACTCCGGGAACTGCGGATACGCCTTGAGCATCTGCTCCCGTGTGGCCCATCGATGGTAAGTGAGAAAAAAAGAGCCGCCGCGTTCCAGTGCGCGGTCAATGAGCCTGCGGAACTCGGACTTCGCTTTTTCGACGCCTTCCTCACCCTGTGCCACGCGCAAGTTGAACACGATACAGGCATAATCCTCCCTTGCCCACGCAAGAAAAGACTCGTCATCCCGCCGGATAAAACGGATGGTGCCGTAGATGACGTTGGTGTGGTGCTCGTGAAAATCCGCAGCGCAAACGGCCATAAAATCCTCCAGACGACTGCGAGGCACATACACCTCGGAGATCATCAGTGAACCTTTGGCGAGGCCGGGCGCCTCCGCCTCCATTCGCTCTTCGTAATCAGGATCATAATGACTGAACTGTGCCCGGTCGCTCCAGTAGTGCTGCCCGTTTGTGCGCCGGTAATAGCTCGTATAGTCAGCCCAACCCTGGCTCTTGTCAGTATGCGCCTTCAGGATCAAATTACGCCAGTTCTCCGGCTTCAAGGCGAGCTGTGATGCCGGCATCACTGCATCGATTGCAGCAGGACGGTAGCAAGAGAACACGCCTTCGAGAAGAAACTTGTCCGAGTTCTCGTCGGGGCAAAATTGAAAGTCTCCGAGCACGAAACCGTCCTGCACCCGCTGGCCAATGCGTGCCGCGATTCCATCCAGTGTAGTGATCTCCACCACCCGCTACACCTTGAGCCTGGGCACCAGTCGTAGCTCCAACTCCGTAATCACACCAAACAAACCATAACCGCCCACCACCAGCCGGAAAAGTTCCGCGTTCTCCGTGCGACTGACTTTGCGCAGCGCACCGTCAGC
>JAIOQF010000358.1 GCA_021413535.1 Verrucomicrobiota bacterium | reverse complement strand
GTAACGCACCGTCGTGCCCTCGAGGTGGCCATCGACATACTGAGTGACTTGAAGTGGTTCGCCACCAGTTCCAATTGGAAAGAACGACACCGCGATATGATGCCATTTCCCATCGCGCAAGGAGGTGGCGCCCACGGCGTTGATTTTACCAAGTTCGGTGCGCAAGGCGCCGAGCGGCCCATGATTCGGGTTGCGATTCCAGCCAATTTGCAGTGTTTGACTGCCGAATTTTTTGCTGCGCATGGTCCAGACCACAATGGCCTGCGAGTCTGAAAGCTTGGTATCTTCCGACAGGCGCACCCAGAACGCCACGGCCCGGGACGCGGGGTTGGAGATGCCAGGCGCGGCGGTGCTGATCGCGTTGTGCCCGTTAAAGTGCAGCGCCTGGCCCCAGCGACCTTCAATGAGCGCTGGGTTCGCTGGTGTGATGTCAGAGACTCCGGATAATCCTGATGATTCACTATGGAAGGCACCATCTTTGACTTCATCGAACGACCAGTGAGCAAAGTTTACGGGATGGTTCCAGCGATCAAGCGGCGCGGTTTTGGCCAGGCGAGAATGCTGGCTGGAAAAATCACTCTTTTTGGTCTTCAAACTTTTTCCGAAACGGCGCGTTTCATTTTCCCGCAGGACACTCGGCGCATTTTCCTCCTCGTTCACCGGCGAGACTTCCACGGCACCTTTTAGAACGTGCACCTCGGCTTCGCCGCCCGCTTCTGCGACCATGGAAAATTCGGTGCCGAGATCGACGACCTCGACTGATTTGTGATGCACGCGAAAGCCGATGGCCTGTTGAGTCTCTGTTGCCTTCAAGCCTCCGCTCTGGAGTGTCGCCTCCCATGCCGAAACGACATCCAGCACCGCCGGGCCTTCAAGCTTAACCAGGGCACCGGAGTCAAAGGTGATCTCCGCGATTCCTTCCGCGAGATCAACTCGCTGGCCACGTTTCATCTCATCGCCGGGCTGGAATTTTGTCGCGCCGCGCCAGACGCAATCCTTCGCGCCAGTCAGGCGCGCCACCAGGGCTCCGGCTGGCATTTCTGACTCCGCGAGTTCATCTACTGCCAATGGTGTTTCCGGGCGCAGATAGACGACAGACAATCCAATCGCGACACAAGCCGCCGCTGCGAGAGCGGTGAGAGTCCATGCTCTGAAATTTACCTGGTGGATTTTTTCAGTCGGCGCATCGCACTGCATTTCACCAGCATATTCTGCCAGGCTCGCGGAAAGCGAAATTGAGTGAAAATAGATGGTGCGAGCTTCTTCGGAAGATTTCAGGAAATCGCCCAACCGCCGCTGCTGGGCCGCAGTGATGCGTTCATCCGCCAGCGCACTGGTCAGTTGCTGCACTTCGAGCACTTCGTTGTCGGTGAGAGTCATTGCGCGCCCTCCTGTGAAAGCTGATAAGTTACGCAATCGGCCAGCAGTTTGCGGATGCGGTTCAGCGCACGGTAGGCGGCTTCCATCGTGCGTCCGCTTCGTTTGGCAGCTTCTTCCACGCCGTGGCCGCGCTCGTAGCGCGTTAGCACCAGTTCGCGGTCGCGCGCGTGCAGTTTTTGCAGGCAATTCCCGAGAGCTTCGTGTCGTGCATCCACTTCGCGGGCCATCAGGGCGAACTGCGGTGCGGCGGCCTCGAGCACATCGTTATCAAAAATTACTTTTGAGCGCGCGAATTTTTGTCGCGCCGAGCGCACCTGCCACCAGGCGATCTGGCAGGCCCAGGCAACGAAATCAGTGCCTTCGACAAAGTCATCAAATTTGGAACACACTACCAAGCCTGTTTCCTGCAAGATATCATCGGCATCATGGCGTGAAGGAATTAGCGCCAAGATGTAACCGAAAATCTGCCGCTGGTGCCGGGTCCAGAGGGACACTAGGCGCTGGCGGCTCTCGATTTCATTGGGCACTGCGCTCATGTGATAAATGTGGGCCGGCGGCCATGCAGGCCGCCGGCGCGATGAATTTAACGAGTCTTATTTCTTCTTCTTTTTGGCGGCAGTGCCTGCTGGCTTGATGGCAGAGATTTCACTGTCATCGAGTTTGCCGTCACCGTTGGTGTCGTATTTCTTCAGGCCGGAGTCGGTGTCGAAGGCCTTTTTAATGGCGCTTTTTTCACTGTCTTCCAGCACGCCGTCAGCGTTGGTGTCGTATTTGGCGAATTCGCTGGTGCTGGTGGCGGCTCCTTTTCCGCCCTTCCCTTTCCCTCCTTTGGCAAAGGCGGATGGGGTTCCGATGGCGAGCGCAAGAAGCGCGCTGATGATCAGGGTCTTTTTCATATTTGTCGGTTCTGGGTGGATTACTATTTTGATTGCGGATGAGATGACCGGCCCGGCGGTCGCAATCGTTCCCGCGCGGTCCGGAGGATGACTCCTTACCTACTAACAGCAGCAGGGCGGGATATTCGGACAAGATTTTTATATTTTTTTATATTGGGGAGCAGCCGCCCCGTTTATCGCCTTCACAAGTTCTCCTTCATCTTCTCGCTTTCATACTCGACAATCCCAGCGGCCTTCATTTCAATCGCGTCCACATTGCGCAGGTTTGCCAGCTGATCTTTGGTGAGAATTTGGTGATGGGGGATTTCGACCAGAAAATTTGGTATCACCCACAGTTCTTTTTCGGTGGTCATCCAATTCTCATGCTCGAAAATATTCAAGTCCACGGGATCAGAATAACTCCTGAGCGTTTTCTTGCCGGCGGTATTGAAATACTCATGGAAATAACTCATGACCAGCTCCCTGATGGATTCATAGACCGGCTCCCTGTATCTCAAGGAGTAATGGTTGGTTTTTGAGATGGCGCCCCATTTTCCCTCGATTTGGAATATGGCAATGACGTGATCAAAATCGTCGGCAGATGCCGTCAGATCCAGCAGTAAAGGCGGATAGCCATGCACCCGAAGAATTAACGCTGCCAAAATGGCGGCTTCGATGCAATGGCATTTGTTTTTACTGAGAACACTTCTAGGTGAATAACAGGTGTCGCCACCGCCTTCCTCGAAATTCATCGGAATCTTGTCGATGAAATCTTGAATCTTAACGGGAGTATTTAGTCTCTCGAACAGCGCCAGTTCATCAGGGGTTAAGCCAAACATTTTGTCGAACCGCTTTTAGTTTTGCTACGTGCCACAGAAAATACCGGTTAGAATAAAGGGGGCCGAAACCATGGAAACCGTTCCCTGTCAAGGAATGTGGCCAAGCGCCGCTTAATAAGCCATGTTCCATGCATCGCAATGCAACCAACGGTGAGATGCTGGTTGAAATTTTCGAATCCAAGGGCTTGGTCTGAATGCATCGAACCGTGCTTGCCGCTTCAATAGAATGAAGGAAGAGAAAGTAGCCATCAATCGCCAAACGATTCGCCGACTCATGCGGGGTCTGGCGATTTTCATGAAATCGCCAGTGGGCGGCAAGGCGAAATTGCTCGCGGCGGGACTCCTGTTTCTCATGCTCTGCATTAACGGGATGAATGTCCTGAACAGCTATGTGGGGCGTTATTTCATGTCGGCGATCGAGAGTCGTGATTCGGATGGCTTCGTCCGTTATGCCTGGATGTATGTCGGCGTTTTTGCCGGCTCAACTTTGGTCGCCGTCTACTTCCGCTTTGCCGAGGAGCGATTGGGCCTGCTCTGGCGGGACTGGCTGACCCATCGCACCGCGGGTCTCTATATCGACCAGCGCATCTATCTGCATCTCGAGGAAGACGGCGCAATCACCAATCCCGACCAGCGCATGACCGAGGATGTCAGGCAGCTGACCACCACAACGCTTTCCTTGTTGCTCATGATTCTCAACGGAACCGTGACTGCGCTCTCGTTCTCCGGCGTTCTCTGGGCCATCAGTCCGTCGTTGTTCATGGTCGCAGTGGCGTATGCCATCGCGGGTTCGGCTCTGACCATTCTTCTGGGGCGTCCGCTGATCAGACTGAATTACAAGCAGGCCGATCGTGAAGCTGATTTCCGTTCCGAACTCATCCGGGTGCGGGAAAATGCCGATGGAATTGCGCTGACTGGGAATGAGAGCAGGGCGAGGGCAAGGCTCATGACCCGCGTCGACGGGTTGGTATTGAATTTCCGCCGCATCATCTCCGTGAACCGGAATCTGAATTTTTTCACGACCGGCTACAACTACATGATCCAGTTGATTCCGGTCCTGATCGTGGCCCCGATCTTCATCCGTCACGGGGTGGAGTTCGGCGTGATCGGCCAGTCCACCATGGCGTTCGCTGCCCTGCTGGGGGCTTTTTCGTTAATTGTCACTCAGTTTCAGGCGATCTCCGCCTACGCTTCAGTCATCGCGCGTCTCAATGAATACGTTGAGGCCTCCGAGAAGGCTGCGGATCGAAATACTGCCTCCTGCATCGGTTGCGAGACGATCTCCGATCATTTCGCCTACGGGAATCTTACTCTGCGCTCGACTGGTGAGGACGGCGCAGTCATTCTTAAAGATCTGAACGTCTCGTTCCTCCCTGGGAAACGCGTCTTTGTGCATGGTCCGAACCATGCCGCGAGATACGCTCTCTTCCGGGCATCGGCCGGACTTTACTATGCCGGGAAGGGGACCATCGTGCGTCCGCCGGCGGACAAACTCGCGTTCCTCACCGAGCAACCCTACATTCCGACAAGCACGCTGCGCGAACTTCTCCTCCCTCCGGGCGCTGACGGCGAGATCACCAATGAGGCGATCCTGGACATTTTGGAGGAGGTCGGACTGGGACCCGCGGTCACGAAACACGATGGCTTTGAGGCGCCGCGAAACTGGCACGATGTCTTGTCACTCGAGGAACAGCAACTCATGGCCTTGGCCCGAGCCGTGCTGGCCCGGCCGGACTATGCTTTTTTCGACCACCTCGATTCAGCCTTGAGCGACTCGCAGCAGAAGCGCATTTTGCAACTCATGGCGGGTCGCGGCATCACCTGCGTTTCGTTCGGGGATGGCCAGCCTGATCCTTCCTGCCATGACGCCGCGCTTGAGTTGCATGAAGATGGTTCCTGGACTTGGACGGAGCTGCGGTGATTCGGCTGCTGCTTTTCAATTTAATCAAATGAATCCATCGTCCATTCCCGCTGCGCACGACATCGCTCCGTCGTTTCGCGATGAGATTGACCGCATCCGTGCGCTTTACTTTTCCCGCGATCCAGCGTGCTGGCCAATTTTTGCCGATCCGGTTTTTTCTGA
Organism: Verrucomicrobiota bacterium; assembly: GCA_021413535.1. Lineage (GTDB taxonomy): Bacteria > Verrucomicrobiota > Verrucomicrobiia > Verrucomicrobiales > Verrucomicrobiaceae > VFKE01. Next base: position 732 of record JAIOQF010000358.1, on the reverse strand, counting down.
GGTCGTCGAGTTTCGGAAAAAAAAGATCCGTCCGCGTGAACGAGTGCGGCAGTTCCCGAATGGTGCGGTGCTGCTGCAACAGTTGCGTGAGACGAATCGATTGCCGACGGCCGGTCGCGACCCGCGCAGTGGCGTGGATCCCACGCTCGTTTTCGCCGCGGCACTTTCCAAAAACTGGGAAGATCCCGCCAGTGTGGAAAATGTGGTGACATCTCCATCCGATCCTGCGCTCTTTGGCAGCATGGCCGGCGTGCTCGCTAATGCGAATCTCGTGCACCCCGAATACTCCGAAATGGCCGGAGAGCTGGAGTCGCTGGTCATCCGTCAGATGGCCACGCTCGCCGGTTACGATCCAGCGCAGGCGACGGGAATTTTCACGATGGGCGGCACCTTCTGCAATCTCTACGGTTACCTGCTCGGCATCCGCAAATCGCTCCCGCTTTCGCGCGAGTTCGGACTCGAAACCGGCCAGGACTACCGCATCATCAACTCGGGCGTCGGTCATTACTCGAACATGACCAACCTCTCGCTGCTCGGCGTGAACATCCGCCGCAAGGCGATCCGCATCCGGGCGACGGAAAGCAACAACATGGATCTGGGCGAGCTCGAGCGCCAGCTCACCGCCTGTTTTCAACTCGAATGCGTGGTGCCGACCATCATGCTCACCATGGGCACCACGGATACCTTTGGCGTGGATCGTGTAAAACCGGTGGTCGAAATTCGCGACCGGCT